>JAZDMK010000176.1:0-6211 GCA_043800975.1 Bacteroidota bacterium
TTCCCGTCCACAAGGAGTTTCACAAACCTGCTAGTTTTATCCAATCCGCTTTCGAGAATCGAAACTACTGGCGCGACAGCTGTTGTTGTCGTCGTCCCTGCCGGCGGTGGGGCGGTTGTCCCAGTCACGACCGGAGGTGAAAAATACGATGTAATGATCGAATTGTTTATAATTTTATTCACAATACGATCTATTTCTGATATTACGGCAGTATCTGTAAGACTTATGCCACTTGTAAGATCTGTCGCGATGAGTCCTTCAATAAATGCTTTCAAACGAATCTTAAAATCATTTTCATCAACAGATAATCCTAATAATGGATTTATTGCTTGTTTGATTTGCGTTTCATACATTTGCAGTGCTCCTACTGTTTGTGAGCAGGGGCTTTGTGCAAACGCCACGGGGATAAAATGGATGATCCGCATTGTTGTGGAGCAATCGAGTGCATCCCGAATCAGTTCATCCAGTTGAGCTGGCGTAAGTGGCGTACGCTGCACCGGCGCTGGAGCAGGCACTTGCTGGGCTTGTAGCCCTGCAATCTGAGCTATCAAATCATCAATCTGAGTCTGTAACCCTTTTTGCGTATCACCCAATGCAGCTTTTGCCGCAGAAAGTTGATCAACCGTACTCTGTGCAATAATTTTTACATTCCCCGGGATATTTTCTGCCAAATCCTGCCTGGCTTTATCTATCATTGGCAGAATACCAATCAATGCATCCGCGACGGGATTTGTTATGGGTGGTTGTTGTAATCTGAAAAGGAGATACGGGGCGAGATCTTCTGGAGTAATTGAATAAGATTCTAGTGAATTTTTCTGTCCCTTTGCTTTTTTGGCAAGCTGTGTTTGAAGTTGATCTCTATTAGTGCCAATTTCATCGGTAATTTCTGTATCTAAAAACTCCTGTACTGTTTTTCCTTGGGCATCCCCCCACTCGGCTTTCTCAAGCGCGGCAAGTGCTTTCTGGGTATCCGTCAAAAAGTCTCCCGCTTGAGCCGGATTGGCCATAATCACCCGCACCATCGGTGGTACCAAATAGCGAACTCCTTGAAATATGGTATTCGTTTGCCCAAACAAATCATTCACCTGTTGCCAAACCGGAGCAACCGCCGTTACATCCGCGGCCATTTCTTTCGTAAGAGCCGTCAAAATCTCAACATTCGGAATCGCTCTTGGATCAAGGTTGCTGAACTTCGTCCATGCAGAAATCCATTGGTTGATCGCATTAAGCCGTGCCTCTGTTATTTTCAAATTTTGTACGAGTTTTGGTTCTTCCGTATTTATCTTTCCTATTAAAGCTTCCGCTTCAGTTATTTGTTTCTCAAGGTCAAGTATCTTCCTATCAAGATCGCTAATTTGTTGCTGAAGTTTCTTTTGATCGTCAGAAATCATCGAAGACGCACCCTGTGATTTTCCAATCACCAACACGCCGACAGAAATATTATCTACTTTATTTGAATCGATCTGATCAGCAAGAGACCGTGCGCTATTTTTTATATATGAGGCTATTAAATTTGCTTTCCCCTCTCCTATAGCATTTACGAAAAATCCACCTTTTTGCGCTCCGCCTTTTGTGATCGTTTCTGCTTTATTATGAAATATCTTGTCGTGCCAACGAAGCGGATCGATCACCCCGTCGCTTACCGATATCAACACATCTCCTTCTTGAAGTTCTACTGATGAAATATCTACATTTTCAGGGTCATTATCTTTTCCTTCAATGGCTGCATAGACCATATTCGCTTGTGGATGTTTACCCGCTTCCTGAGTGGTCAATAGTCCTAAATCAAGAAGCCTTCCGACCATTGATTGATCTTGAGTTAGTAGATATGCAGTCCCTCCACGCACCAACCAGGTCTCCGTATCACCAACATGAGCAATATAGGCAACCTGTTTTCCGCCTTCCTCCACAACTATTACCAAATCAAGGACAACTCCTCCACCCCCAAGATCAGCATCCCGTATTTCAGTATTGAGTCGGACCATGGTTTCCTGAAGTCGCTTTTGAACATCTTGTCGACCTCCTAGCTCCAAGGGAATTTCATTGAAATAAATATCTCCTGCCCGCCTTTTTATGAGATCTGCTGCTATTGCACCACTATTTACTTTCCCCATTCCACCCATGCCGTCTACTTCAACCATTAATACATCGCCAAGAATTTTCTTTGTGGAGTCAGGATTAGAGACTATCACAACAGCATCTTCCATAGGATTATCACGACTTCGATATTTCGTCCCTTCATCTTCTGCTGTCCCACCAGAATATGTCGGTTGAACAAGTGCGACTGGTTTTTGCTGCATCTGATTATTTAGCGTTGTCCGCTGACTATTCAATCGTTTCATTTCCAACTGGTTAGCTGAAATCTTCTTTTGAGATTGGACTTTGACTGCTCTTGCTTTCTCTAAATCATTTGTAGCCTGCTCAACAGCTTTTGTTGCCTGATCCTGAAGTGCTTTTAACTGATTATTAATCTGCTGAATTCCAGCTATCAACGGATTTCCGGTAATAGGACCTGCTGGCAGAACTCCCCCTACCTGCGCGATTGCCGGTGTCTGCAGAATCACTTCTGCCAAAATCGGCGCGGTGAGGGAGGCGAGGAGTTGATCTATTTCTGCTTGAGGAATAACAGGGGTATCTCCTTCTCCATACTTGGCTTTGAGCCTGTTCCAATCAACAAGATCTCCTGCAGACCGATTGACACCTCCAATATTTTTCAATCGTTCCCACTCTGTAATCTCTGTTTTATTTCTATCAAAAATAAAATCACTGACTGCATTTGATAGTATTTTTTGCTTTTCGATAACGTCTGCATCTGTTGTTATATCTCCAGTCTGATTATTTACTCTTGCCTGAACCACCGCCTGTTCATAGGCAACATGTGCTTCTATGAGAGGCATAGATACCTGAATAGGATTGACCGGTATTGTGTCACCAGCTTTCTGGAGCGCATTCTGAAGTTCACCAACAATGGATTGCCGAATAGCAGCAGACACTTCATTAAATGGAGTTGTTACGTCAGCATTCCCCAACTCAGTCAGCACAGCATTTGCCTGGCTAATCTGCGCATCTATATTGGCAATATCAGCGAGTGCTTTGTGGACAATAAGCTCTCCTCCCTTGCCTTCGATAATTTGCTTCTCAGTACCGGCTTTACCTTTTACATCAGCAATGGGGGCACCATCTTGTATACCCATGGAATCAGGAATAATCGCATAATTTTGAGTTATTCCTTCAAATGTTATGCGTTTCGCTACTGTTCCGTTTGCCAGCACCGTATAGACGGACACCGGTTCTGTAATATCAAATGTCTGACCGCCAAGTTCTACCTGGTCACCGGTGTCAACCGATTTGATCGTAGGGGAGGAAAGCGGCGTATTTAGTTTGGCTTCAAGCAATGATTTTTGTTGTTGCAAAGTCGAAAGATTTACTGCTATTTTGAGTTTCGTGAATGCAGTATTTATATTGGTCCGTCCGATTGGGGACGGTTGGCCTGTTACGGGATCAATTGGGGTATTGCTCCGAACAGCAGTAATAACATCTGTAAGCGAAAGTGGAGCAGGCTGGCCGATACCCTGCTGGCCTGGTTGTGGTGCTTGACCGGCAGCTACTGGTTGAACGGGTTCTGCTTTTCCTATTGCTTGATCGACGATCGTCTGTACCGATGTTTCCCCTCCTCTTTTTGGAAGTGTTGTGGATATATCAGCGAGTTTTACTTTTTTACTAATAAGCTCAATTCTGTCATCAATGGAAATTGCATTTCCAAGGCTTCTGGTATCTCCCGATGGTGTATCGGTGAGGACAATGGCTTTACTTTCTCCGCTGTTATACAAAGAATCAGCATAATAACTTTGTGCTCTCCCGCTTAACTTACTAAATTCCGGTAGACCTGCAAGACTATTGATAAACTCGCGGCTTCGGGAAGCTGCGCGACTTAGGGCATCCGTCCCTCCTTCATCTGTCTGCGTTATACTGTCATTGACTCCGGATACCCTGTCATAGAGCCGTTTCCATGCATCTTTGAGAGACACCTGTTCACCTTCATACATTGCAGTCAACTCTGCGGGAGTCCTTCCTAGGAGTCTATCAAGCCACGTCCTCTGGGTACTCATATCCACAAGCTTGTCAATCGAATTTTTCACCAGGTCATCAAATCCTGCTATGAGTGACTGCGTGTATGTATCTGTTTTAGCAATCGCTTCGTTAGTCTCAAGTAATACTCTTGCATTATCAAGGGTGTATGTCCGATTTTCACCACCCAAAATAAATACTGTTGCGTTTTCTGGTATTTCGCGGGCACGCACCACTGCCTGCTCAAATCCTGTTTTCGTCGTTTTATTGGCGCTTATGATGATGTACTCCGGATCAGCATTAGTGAAAATATCCGACACATCCGTTCCACGACCGGATCCTTGGGTGTAGACCAGAACAAACGATTTTCCTTGTTCTTTCAGACGTGCAAATTCCGCTTCCATTGCAGCCTTGGGAGTAATATCACCGCTTCCCTCAATTGAACGCACTGTTCTCCCCGCGATATCAAACACACGCACCTGTTCATTCAGCTTGGCATTCAAGTCATTGTTGAGGATATAAACAGGAACATCTTTTCCGTTCTCCTGCGAATGAATATCTGAAACAATTTTTGTTTCTATACCTAATTTTGAGATATCAATCGCATCGATAACGACACGTGCTTTGATTCCATTGATTGGAGCTTCAATATGTATACCAGCCATATCTGTACCCTGAAATGTTGTTTTTCGTATTGGTGCAATGGCATTTCCCTGTGCATCAACTCCGCCAAAAATCTGCACAGTCGTTTGCTTATACGGAGGAAGGTTGGTCAGCTTAATTCCTAATGACATGTCCGCATCTTTTGCTGCTGATTCCGGAGTAGCGGAAAACCCGATGATCCGTTTTTGATAGTGGTCACCTGACAAAATCTGTTTCCAAGTCGTTGTTTCACCCTGATTGGTAATCGTGATATCAGAAAGTCGTGTGATAGCATCAGCATGGGAAACAGTTTGTGCTGTATCCATAGATTTCATCCTATATCCTACTGTATCAAACGCCAATGCATTCAGTGATTGTTGTGGCGTGGTATTTTGAAGTCTGCCTGTCGCATCTGCAAAGACAAGCTGACCGTCTTTTCCAAACCCATAGCTATTCACAGATTTTCCTGCAATATCGACAATCTCATTTACCGCTCCAAAACGAATGGATACATCAGATTTAAAGGCACCTGGTGTATCCGGCAGTTTTCTGTACGCATCAAGGTTATTGATGACTGTCTGCGCATCAGTTATGGGCTTTCCATCTGCATCGACAGTAATCCTATTATTCCGTAACACGCCGTCAAAGGTAGGGTCTCCTTGCTTTATTGTTTGCTCATACGACTGCCGGGCGGCTTCAAGAAGCATATCTTTGTACATGCTTTTTCCTTTCTCGGTAAGCCTAGATGACTCACCTGCTGTGGTAAAAAGCTCTGACGGTTTTCCGCTAAATTTATCCACGACAGCTGCGTCAGCAAATATCTCTGTTGGACGGCTTTCATAGATAGTTTTGTATACCTCTGCCATCTTGGATTCTGCATCGATAACTTTGGTTTTTATTTGTCCGCCTGAAGAAAACCGTGTAGAAGCTAAAACGACATCAAATTCATCAAAAATTGGAATGGAGCCCTTGGTTGCATCTAAAAATGCTTTGGTGAGAGTTTTTGTCAAAGGATCAGTTAAGCGTGACGCATGGTGCTCAAACGGTGTTTCCGATGCTGATGAATACACGATCTGGGCTTTTTCGAATATTTTTGCACCAGCATCACCGGTAAGTGTTTGGCGAATACCTGTTGTTGGGTCAACAAAAGTAACAGCCCTGTTGGACATGTCGTAATACACCGCAAGGACACCATTTTTCGCATGCAGTTCAGGAGGATATTGCTGCATCATGCCTTTGATGTCCGACCATGTCGATGCCATCACATGAATTTTTTGACCGGAAAAAATAGCTTTCATATCTGCGATAGCATTGATAAGGACCGACGATTTTCCTGCTCCGCCGCTAAATTCATACAGGATACCGCCGAAGTCTTTTCCTGAAAGCGTCGGCTCAAATATCGCATCCAAAAGAACTGTTGCCTGATCAGCTCTTCCGGAGGGATCATTCTGACCGGTTATGATAATTGATTTTGCTTGCGGATTTGTTTTTTGTTTTTCCG
>JAZDMK010000177.1:0-5723 GCA_043800975.1 Bacteroidota bacterium
TGAACATAGGGGACGTTGGTGAAAAGTTGAAATGTTTATGTGATCAGGAGAAATTTTGTCAATATTTCACCAACGTCCCCAAAACCGCGTGGAGTGTTAAAAAGTGGTAAAATTGCCTGAGGGTCCAGACCCGGGATTTTCTAACGTGGATTGAGGGATCTTCGTAATCGGCAACAAAATCAACCAGATGCCGGTATGTGACCTTTTTAACTGACCGGATTTTATGAACTTTCAGAAAGGCTTGGAATTCGTTCAGCCGGGCGGTGAGTGCTTGAATGGACCGGATTGAGAAGTCTGCCAGCCGGCAATAATCCAAAAACTGGTTGCAATACCGCTGAAGCATGATGGCCCCTCTGTAGTTTAGTCATCACGCTTCATCATGAAATGCCCGTCAATACAAGGCAAACTGCGCTAACTGCGGGGTTTGTGGGTTAGGATGCCAATATTATAAAAATAGGAGGTCGTCATGACCAAAGAACGTATTAAGATTGATGATGTTGAACTTCACATATCATCGGGGAAACAATTTTCCTATAAAGGTACTTTTTCAGGAAAGGAACTTGCTGGAATTTAGCTTCGGTTTGGCGCAAAAGGTCAGGAAAACATAGATTTAATTGAGGACTTAGTTCGTCGTGACAAAGTATTTGTAAATGACCCCTTTGTTGAAAGAGAATATGAAGCAAACATTAAGTTGAAATCTTCAAGTTGTCAAGCAGGAGTAGATGAGCGTTCCTATGTATGTGAAGTTGAAGAAGTTGATGCTATTCCTGACTTTGATATTTTGGAGATCAATGGATCAGAATTTCAAGTTATTAACTACAGAGAATCTATTCATAAGAAGGATAAAATTGGACGATATGCATTATTGAGGCTTAATGAAAGCGAATTTACAGCATTAACAAAAATGTTCGATTTAAAGGTTGCTGATTTTCGAAGGATAGGTATAGATGATGAACCGCTAAAATTAAGATTTGGTGGTGGTATGTATTGGTCGCACCATGAAGAGGGAGACAATATTTATTACAAGCAAATCGTAACATTTTTCCCAACCGATCTGGAGCCAACAAAAATAAATTTAGCCTCAGGTAATATTCAAAATGCACTAGTTCGAAAAGTTTTAGCCCTTCAAGTTACTGTTGAGAATTTAGTCGAAGAGCTTCTAAAAACAAAAACACTTGATGAAAAGAAAAAAGAAGAATTGTTATCAAAAAATTGGCGCGAGAACGTTTCTGAAGAACGGCTACTCCAGCTTTTCAATTCTGTCTACCAAGTCGCTGATGCTGAGGATGAATGGCTTTGATGCATCCTAACCTGACGCTTCACGTTGACCGGAAGGGGTCAATTTTCGGTTGTCATTTCGAAGGGGGTCGTGCGGTTTCTGGGGTTGTCCAGCGAGTTTAAATCTCGATTTGTCGGCAGGGTCGGTCACCTTGGTTTCCCTTCCGGCAAGTGAGCTTTTCGTTCTGCCCATCCAAAAAAGGAAAAAGCTTGCAGTAACAGGCGTGACAATTTATAAATATAAGAAAGATAAAGAAGATTTATTTGGGGAGGTTTAAAATGATATCGTTAACCAGAATTACCTTCGATCCTAATATCATGGGAGGAAAGCCCTGCATTCGTGGCATGCGTGTAACAGTAGGAATGATCGTCGGTCTTATCGCATCAGGCCACACCAAAGAGGAAATTTTGAAATTGTATCCCTACCTGGAAGCGGAAGATATTGCTGACGCGCTCGCTTATGCCACATGGCGTGTTGAAGAAATCGACGTTCCACTCGTTCAGGAATCGACATGAATCTTTTCCCGAAGTGGGTGTCTATACTAGAAGAGGCCGGTTGGAAAACAGTGCATTGGTCGCATATTGGCCAGCCGGACGCTCCTGATCATGAAATTTTGAGATATGCCAGAACCAACGAATATGTCATTTTTACCCATGATTTAGATTTCGGAGCAATACTTGCCGCCACGAAAACGGAATGTCCAAGTGTAATTCAAATTCGAACCCAAGATGTAACTCCCGAATACCTTGGTCAGATTGTGTTGTCAGCGCTTCACCAGTTTGAACAGCACCTCGAAGACGGTGCGCTGATCACTATTGACGAAAAGAAGTTACGAGCCCGTATTCTTCCTTTTTAAACGTAATCCGCGCTTTCAAATGGCAGAACCAATCAGTGCACCAGACAGGAAGGGACGGCGGCTTTCATTTCTTTGGTCTTTTCAAAGGTTAATAAACTTTGGCATCTTCAAGATCATCCTCGCTCCCTTCCTGCCGGTGACTTTTTCGTTCGCTGGAGGGACATAGGGGACGTGGGTGAAAAGTTGAAATGTTTATGTGATCAGAAGAAATTTTGTCAATCTTTCACCAACGTCACCAAAATACCCAAAACAGCCAGTCACAAATCTTTAAAAGAAACGATAAAAAAGACCGCAAAGGGGCTGTCATCATTTTCCCCAAGTCGGGGGTGCAGCTCATCTCGCGCCCGTTAGCGCTGAGTAATAAAACATGAAGAAGCAGATAATCATTCGAGAAAAAGCTGATATAGACAAATACATGCCCTCTGGGGTCGGACCACGCTAAGTCTCTGAAAACTTGAAAAAAGAGCGCTAAAAATGACCGTTTTGGGGTCTTAGGCACACTATTTTAGGTACAAAGTCGCAGCTCTAAGGATTTTTTTTGAAATATGATTTAGCTTCAAAGCTCCTTTTTGGGGTCAAAAAGAGTCATTTAAGACGATTTTAGGGTCTATTTTAGGCCTCTTTTTCTGTTATTTTAGTTGGTTGCCGTGGCCAGGCCCCAAATGAGCCCCAAATGACCGACCCAAATGAAGGAAGGAGAGGCGGACGATCAATGAAAACACCTGCCGTATCTATTGATGAACTGAATGGCATCTTGGCGGCAACGCCATTTCTCAAGCCATATGAGTTCACCGTGCAGGCTTGTGCTCCAGGCGAATGCTCGGTGCTGGTTCCGTTCATGAATTCTCTCGAGCGCCCGGGAGGCCTCGTCAGCGGCATGATGCTCATGGGAGCCGCGGACGTTGCAATGTGGCTGGCGATCATGACACTTCGGGGGACCGCTGAGCGTTGGGTGACGTCGGACAGGAAAACGGCATTTCTGCGCGGCGCGAGAGAGGAAGATATCTTGTGTACGGCTTGTGTCCTGAAGCCCGGAAAACGCAGTATATACGGTACCGCCGAATGTCATGGCGCCGCCTCCGGTTTGGTGGCCCACCACGTCCTCACGTACTCAAGGGTTGACACATGATCAAGATGATCGGTCCGTCTAACAGGCGCTTCCAAGTGAGGCCCTGTAATTGCGGCGCCGCTGAAACGCGACAATATCCACACGTTTCAAGGGGGGGAGATGGCAGTAGTAAAAAAAATGATTGGGTCAAATCTTGAACAGTGAATAAGAAAATATTTTATGCATTAATTCAAGAGCTTAACATAACCTATAAGGAGCAGACGGCAATTATTTCGCGCTTTGAGATCGTCAAGTTTTTTGGGTTATCATTACAAATTTTGTCTTTCTACACCTAAAACCGCCGCCGCTCACCTTCACGTTATGAATTCTAAAATATACTGGAGAAAATTTTAAAATGAACATGAACAGAAAATTGGCAAAAAAAATAAATATGGATGAAGATATAGACGATGGGTATATTCGAGCGGAAAGGCATGAATTAATCTCAATGATTTGGGAAATTACCAAAGACACTTGGGCATTTGTAAGGGGACAAGATGTTAAACGAAGATTACAAAGAGATGTTACAACTATTGTCAGAAGAACAAGTTGATTTTATGATAGTCGGTGCATATGCTTTAGGGACGCATGGATATCCGAGAGCCACTGGGGATATTGATATTTGGGTAAAACCAAATGATATTAATTCAAGAAAATTATACAAGGCATTGGCACGGTTCGGTGCTCCTCTCGACCAAATTAAAATCGATGATTTTTCAACGGAAGGCATCATTTTCCAGATTGGTGTGATTCCTCGTAGAATTGATATCATCACGAAGATTGATGGAGTTACATATGAAGAAGCCGATGAGGATAAAATTATAGTTGAAGTCGAAGGCTTAAAGATACCTGTTATATCTTTAGACAAGCTCATCAAGAATAAAATGTCAACTGGCAGAGAAAAGGATGAACTTGACATTAAAACATTAAGAAAGAAGAAAAATTCCTAACAAGTCAGTGGAGAGAAAAACGGTATCAAATCTTAAATAGTGGATAAAAATTATTTTATATGTCGATTCAGTATTTTAACATAACCAGCAAACGGAACAGGCGGCAATTATTTCGCGCTTTGAGACCATCAAGTTTTTTGGGTGATCATTACAAATTTTGTCTTTCTACACCTAAAACCGCCGCTGCTCACCTTCCCGCTTTGCTTGCCCCCTTGGTTGGGCAAAATGATGACCTAAAACCCAAAGGAAAAACACCCAGTCACAAATCTTTAAAAGAAACGATAAAAAAGACCGCAAAGGGGCTGTCATCATTTTCCCCAAGTCGGGGGTGCAGCTCATCTCGCGCCCCGTTAGGCAGCAAAAATTAAAGAAACTATACCTTTGTTTCTTGACTTTCAAAGGAAATGTAATTACAATGTATCAACATTTCTTGTCAAGGAGATCAAATATGAGAGCACGAATAGTAAAAATCGGAAATTCCCAAGGCATACGGATTCCAAAACCTCTGCTCGAACAAACGGGAATTATGGATGATGTTGAGTTAGAGATAGAACAAAATCAGATAATTATACGACCTGTATCAAATCCAAGAGCCGGATGGGATGACGCTTTTAAGGCTATGGCTGATAGGGGTGATGATACAATTATAGATGAGGCTGAAAATATTTCACATTCTTGGGATGACGACCAATGGCAATGGTAGCAAATCGATTTGATGTATATTTGACAAATCTTGACCCTGCAGTTGGTTCAGAAATCCAAAAAACCAGACCATGTTTGATTATTTCACCTGATGAAATGAACAAACACATCCGCACCGTAATAATCGCCCCAATGACTACAGCCGGGAAAGATTATCCCACCCGAGTCACATGTACATTCAAAAAGAAAAAAGGACAAATTGTCTTAGACCAGATACGAACTACCGACAAAGCACGACTCGTAAAAAAGCTCGGTACCATCGATCCGGAAACACAATTAAAAGTTATTACCATCCTACAACGGCTATTTTCGTTCTGAAAATGCCCAACATAGCAAGGCAAATGTGGCAAATGGGGGTCGGTCCACAGGAACATCATGATATAATAGATAAAACGTTTAAAAAAGCGTCAAATAAGGCCGCTAAAAACACCTATTTTTGGAACGTTAATCCATGACAAACTCGTAAAAAGTCAGAAAGCACCCGTTTTCGTCATTCCCGCGAAGGCGGGAATCCAGGAAAATCAACCACTTCTGGACTCCCACTTTCGCGGGAGTGATGGCCTTGGAGACTTTTTACGAGACCATCATCCATAAATATCAAAAGAAAGGAAAGCTTGGCCCGACCCCGATTGCAAAGCCCGGAATTCCTAAGAGCTCGCGTAAAAATATATTTATATTCTGGGCGCGAAAATTCAGGGCAGGTTTGTTTGAAAAAAATATGACGGCCAGGGTTGCAATACAGAAAAGCTGAATTACTTTAGCCGCTCACCCTGCCGAACCGCGGCGGGGTGTTTTTTTGCATAATCGCACAACGTCTTAAAAAAACTC
>JAZDMK010000193.1:0-4001 GCA_043800975.1 Bacteroidota bacterium
AGGAAAAAAATGAGAATTCAAAAAAAGTATTTTGATTTTTTTAAAAGCATATTTTATACTTTGGCTATTCATGCCTGCAAGATAATAATACTAAGCTGAATGCTCAGTATTACTGGTTCTAAGTCGATTTGCTTTTTGCAAATCAACAAAGAACGAGTATAAGTTGCTTTGAATTAATATGAAATAGTTTTTTACTCTTAGAAACATCTTATAAAGAACAGACTCCGGTTTGCTAAACAGGCAGGTACAACTCAATGCAGAAAAAATAACTGTCTTTTCTTTGCAGTTTTAGCTTACCCACAAGCCTGTTGCGCGGCGGCCCAATCGCCGCGCCATTCCACCTTTTCTTTTCATTGCCAAAAGAAAAAGGTGGAGCCAAAAGAAAGTCTAGCGCTGTCAAGCCTGCTCGAAAAAACTACGTTGCGTTCTGTCCCGAAAAAAAACTCCTCACTTCGTTCGTCAAACACTTTTTTCTTAGCACAAGCTACCCTGCAAACGCAACTTGTTTTCTACAGTACTCGCTCCCACAACCGCAACACAGGCCTGCTCGTGAGCTCGCAGCAAGCTGCTCGGTTCACATGCTTGAATGCGCGTCTTTTTTTTAAAGCATGTAGTTCATGTTTTTCAATAATTATATAAAATCGCTGTATGACATTGCAAATTACGAGTTACGAATTACGAATTACGTTCGTATCTATGCGACATCGCCGCACGACAAATGGAAATCGCTCTCTGACAATGCGACATCGCCGTAAGAAGATGCAACATCGCCGTGAGAAGATGCAACATCGCCGCAAGAAGATGCAACATCGCTGCAAGAAGATGGAACATCGCTGTGAGAAGATGGGAAATCGCTCTCTGACTATACGACATCGCTGCAAGAAGATTCAACATCGCCGTAAGAAGATGCGACATCGCTGAGAGAAGATGCGACATCGCTCTCTGACTGTACGAAATCGCCGTAAGAAGATGGGAAATCGCTCACTCGCTCATCGAGATCGCTGTATGAAGATGGGAGATCGCCGGGTGACTATTCGTTACTCAGTTTTGTTTTACAAATTTTCCTGAATACTTATTCATTTTTACGAAATACATTCCTGCGGGGAGCTTCGCAACATCAATCCTCACTTCACTTTCCGCTTTATGCACTTTTGATTTTAAAACTTGTTCACCCAGAGAATTAAAAATTAAAACTTCCGCATTGCTTTGCTGTGGCGGGATGGAGAGAGTGATAGATGAGGAGGTGGGGTTGGGGAAAATACTGAAGAGTTTGTTAGAAGATGCTTCTTAAATTCCTGTGATTCCTTTGTTATAAGCGTATGATTCAAGTAAGATTGAAAAACCAGTGGCTTTAATTTTCATCCAGCCATAGAGTGTGTCATTGGGGAGTTTCTTCCGGATTCCTACATAACCACCCGATGAAAATTCATCTAAAAAGCAAAAATATTGTGGATCTCCGTTTTCGTCAACAGCGAAATATCCACCATTCACCCAGTTTCCAATTCCATTAATCAAGCTTCCAGAGGTGTCATTTTTAATCATCCACGCTTCTGAAGAAGACGATGGCATGCATGAATGCAGAGAATCAAGAACTTCCCATTGTCCATGTGCGCCAATTGATAAATATCTTGTTTCTACACCACTCATTATGTGAATTCTGGCTATGAGGAAAGTAAAATAATTTGAGGTGTCAGAATCGATATTTATTGTGTCACGAAAATAACCGTAACCAGAACCTCCTATCGTCATATAATAATTTGAGTTTTGGAGGGTGTCCCCCGGTCCGGCCTGCCCAGCGATGATCTGCGCCTTACTGGTGATACAGGTAATTAAGAGAAATGCAGCGGTGAGGAGAAGTGTTTTCATAAGAACAACATTTAAGTTAATACAGGTATATTGTTGAGACAGATATAATGAAAATTGGTTGCATTTCAGTTTTATATTGTTATTCTACGAGTACAAACCCGCCTTTATAAAAAGTAATCAGTAATCAGTAATCAAGTAATCAGTAATCAGTTCATCAGTTTTTGCAGAATTGATTTGCCTTTGTTATCATCGAATTCAGCATTTTCCCAACTTCTGCATACTTTTCAATAAAGTAAGCGTATTCTTCATTTGAAAAATATTTACAATCATATGCTGTTTCAATCCAGTGTTGTGTTTCCTGCTGCTCTCCATCGGCATCTGTCAGTTTTGCGACAAAGTGTTTCGGGTATTTTCTTTTCGCCCATGCTTCAGCAATCTGAGCTCCTGTTGATCGCGAAGACCTTCTGATTTGATCCGTTAATGAATACATTTCTTCTTTTGGGAATCGTTTTGAAATTTCAAAAATTTCCAATGATAATTGCCTGCATAATTTGTAAACGATAAGTTCTCTATAACTTTTAACGTATTCCATTTTATTCTTTTTACTGATCACAGATTACTGAAAACTGATTACTGGATCAAGATTCTCAAATTATTCTACGAGTACAAACCCGGCCCAGAAAAATGCAGAATACTTCTTCCGCATCGCACGTTGCGTCTGGCTGAAAGCGGCGCGTATATCGCCGTTCTGAAACCAGTTGGTGTAAAACAGATTCATGAATTCGGCGGTTTCTTTATCGGGAACCTGCCACAAACTCATGATAATATATTCCACACCCGCCATCTTGAAGGCGCGCTGCAGGCCATACACACCCTCGCTTCCCCTAATGTCGCCCAGACCGGTTTCGCAGGCCGAAAGAACGACAAGCCGTGTGTTTTCAAGGTTCACATTGCTCACTTCATAGGCCGTGAGTATGCCGTCTTCGATGCCGGAAACGGGTTTTCCTTTCCAGGTATTGTTGGCACCGGCCATCAGCAAACCGCTGCGGAACAAAGGATCTTCGTTGGTTCTGTAAATGGATTGTGCATTGCCTGGCTTCTCGTTTTTCTCCGGATCAGGAAAGAAAAAGCCATGCGTGGCAAAATGAATCACATCGGCAGAGCCAAGCACAGTAAACGATTTGAAGCATTCCTCCGTGGCATTTTCTCCTGCATATAACTTAGTTGAAATTTTATTTTTATCTGCCAGTGCATAGATATCTTTTACCTCGGTAAGCGTGCCGGGAAGATAACTCCAGTTGCTTCCGCGTGTGTTGCTTTCTGTAGACAGGGAAGCTATTTCGGTTTCATCACCGGAGCGATATTGCTTCGAGAGTTTTTTCAGTTTCACACTATCGGCATCATAGGCAATACCTCCGAAAAGGCATAGACTGCCTGGCTTCCCGCTCTTTCTGTTTTTTTCTGCCAGAACAGAAGTGGAGCTTACACAACGCAGATCATACAGGTCGCAAAGCAGTTCGCTTTTTTCGTTGGGTATGGCAGGAAAAGAAATCTGATGAAGCAATCCTGCCGGTGAGTAATAAATCGTAGTTGCTCCGGAAAGTGTCGATAACAAAGGCTTCCAGACAAGTACATACAGAGAATCTGCAATCGGGATTTTTTTAGTTGCAGAAATTCCGGCACCGCGTGTGTACAATCCGGCAATGAATTCACCTTTGTTGCCACCGCTGTTCTGCATCAGATTCAAAAGTTTTTGTTCGGCACAAAGCGAAATCATTTCGGGTTGCTTATATCCGGGACGCACAACCAGTGCGGCATATACACTGCCTTCATCTGTTGTTTCACCCGGAATGGGTGAAGGTGTATACTTCACAAATTCGATGGCGGCTTCATTTTGTTTTAGGTTGTTTCGGACTGAATACCAACCACCAACTGTTATTTCATTTCTTGGATTGAGATCAGCAGATCGTGACACTAATTCTTTTTCAAGAAGATTTGCTTTTTCTTCCAGCGTTTTCGTGCTGTCGTAACGTGCGCTTACAGGCATGGAATAAAGGCGAGCTAACTCTTGTTTAATACCTGTCCATTCGATATACTTACTTTTAAGTGCTTCATCTTTTCCTTTTAAAATATTGCTTTTCATTCGATTGGTTGAACGAAGCAATAGTCCTTTGTGAGCTTGTTCATTATTAAAT
>JAZDMK010000212.1:0-3803 GCA_043800975.1 Bacteroidota bacterium
ATTGCCCGGGAAATTAAAACCCGGATAAAAGAAGAAACCGGGTTAACAGCTTCGGCGGGTGTTTCATACAATAAGTTCCTGGCAAAAGTGGCCTCCGGCATCAACAAACCCGACGGGCTTTTTGTGGTGACACCTGAACAAGCTATTGAGTTTATTGAAAAACTCGAAATAAAAAAGTTTTTTGGAATTGGGAAGGTCACTGCCCGCAAACTGAATGAAATCGGAATCTGGTTTGGGCGCGACCTGAAAAAAGTGGGCCGCTTTTAGTTGGAAAGAATGTTCGGGAAAGTGGGGAATTATTACTACGACATATCCCGTGGGGTTGACAACCGCCCGGTTGAACCATCCCGTGAACGAAAATCGATCGGGGCTGAAAATACTTTCCTGAATGATTTGTACCTGGAAAATGATTTGAAAAACGAAATCAGTCAGATTTGCGAAATCCTTTGGGAACGAATTGAACGGTCGGGGAAAAAAGGGAAAACCATTACCCTGAAAATAAAATTTGCCGATTTCACTCAAATCACCCGGAGTAAAACTTTGCCCGGGTTTTTAGGTTCAAAAGCCGAATTATTCAGCGAAGGGATCAAACTCCTGAAAAAGGAACAACCCTTGCCCAAAGGAGTCCGGTTGCTGGGGCTGACACTTTCAAATTTCCCTGACGAGGAAAAAAAACCTGTTCAGTTAACAATTGAGTTTTGATGTGATGTCGTGATACTGTGAAGCAGTTTGACCTTGAGGTGGAGTTGTTTGGTTGTAAGTATTCAGCCTTACCCGTACAATAATATCCCGCGCAAAATGGACAACTGGCTATTCCGGCTCGTTTTATACCACTTTTGTTTTTAGTTCAAAATTGCTTTACCCTATCCAATTATTATTTGGAAAAATCCAAAATATCCGGAGTTTGGTTGGAATCTATTGAAGTTCTTTTAATTTTTTCCAATTGTATGGCAGTAAATCTGCCAGATCCAGGCTGTAGTCGTTATTGTACTTTGGAATTTGTGATAACACATCTGTAAGCCATTCCCGTGGATTCACATCACTGGCCTTACAGCAGCCTAACAGGGAATACACTATTGCTGCGTTTTCTGCTGCTTCATGATTTCTGCAGAACAAATAATTTTTTCTTCCCAAAGCCAGTGGCCGTATTGCATTCTCGGCTAAATTATTATCGATTTGATATCGGCCATCCAAATGATAGCGGGACAAACGGTGAAACAAAGAGTATGAGTAGCTTAAAGCTTTAGCCATTCGCCCTTTGGGCAGGGTTTGGGGAAAATACTTCACAATCCATTTTTCAAATGCGCATAATATCGGGTAGGCTAATCGCTTTCGCAAGTCGGCCCGCTGCTGGCAATCCATATTCTGTTCGGTTGCCATAATTTCTACTTTATATAACAAGCCGATTTGCCTCAATGCATATTCAGCCCCCGATTTATCTTCCCCAAGCGCTTCAGTAAATTTCCTCCGCGCATGAGCCCAACATCCAAGCAACAATATACCTTTCTTGTGCTCATAGATAGAATACGCTTCGTAACCGTCCGTCTGGACTGCCCCCTGAAAATTGCGTAATAATTCAATAATAACTTTTTGGGCTCTCGACCCCTTGTCGTAATGAAAAAACACCAGATTGTCCATTACCGAACGCACCATCCAAAGGTAGGCTTTAACAGCACAATGCTTTTCATCATTGATAACCGGGACAGTGCTTTCATCAACCTGTATATAGTCGCTTGCAAGAACTATTTCCTTTAAACGGTAGTATAATGCACGCAGTAAATCACAAATACCCATAAACCAATTGCTTACTGTCGATGCTGGTAAATGCATGCCCGTTAGTTTAAGCATGGCTATTTGACGATGAAACGGCAAATGGTACATGTATTTACCTAACAGCAGTTCTGCCAGCAGGCTTGGCCCGGCGTTGCTCCGTGGAAGCGGCAGTAACGGAAGGGAAGCTGTTTTTACCATTTGTACCGGTTCCTGGTTCATTTCTTCAGTTTGGTGCTGTTTGTTTTTCTTTAAGACATATACAGGGCGTACTATCCGGCGGACATATAACTCTCCAGGTTTGTGTTCCAGTATTTCGGTGATTTCTTCTCCTATGCGTTCCCAGTTTTCATCGATACCTTCAGGTTCGATGATTTCTTCCTCCCTGCGCAGGAAATCAGGCAATGGCACGCGTACCGGTTGTTTTTTGGATTTGTCTGGTTTGGTACGTTCGTAAGTAACAATCTCCTTCTCGGCTTCTTTAATCGATGCTGCTTCTTCGGGGAGAACGTCAAGCCCTCCAAAATCTATTGTACGTTGGTTCGGGTCCTGTGGGATATACTTCTCACTTTGGGGCTTCCAAAACTTACGGCGGTACCAGGCCAACTGGTCGTATAGCTTTTTTATCAGGTTCTCCTGTTCCTTTATTTTATCCTCATACTCGTGGTTCTTCTGCCTTGCTGTTTCAAGTGCCCCTGCATCGGAATCCCGCAATTGCGACACCTCCCTGTAAAGCTCGTCGCGTTCCAGTAAAAGTGCTTCGATTAGTTGTGCCGTATCTGTGTTTAAATTCACCTGAAAGCCTTATGTTTTCTGATGTTTAAGATAGTAAAACGGGCACGGTTTCAATTAAAAATATACGGAAAGTAATTAACAATTTATTGTTTAATGTGGCTTTCTTTTCAACCGTTTTGGAACAGGTTTTACATTTTGGATGATAGTGATTAGATCCTGCCATTTTATGGTTACCGAAGTTGAGTTTTCATTAAAATCCGGCAACTTAAACCTGCCCGATTCCAGCTTTTTATGATAGATAACCATCCCGGCATATTCCATGTGCAGGATTTTCATGATGTTTTGACTGCGGTTCACAAAAATAAAAACACCCCCTTCACGTACGTCCATCCGCATGCTGTTTATAACAATACCGCCAAGTGTATAGAAACTTTTTCGCATGTCAACCGGGAATGGGTACAAATAATAGCGAAGTGTGCTGTGAAGATGAAACATCGACTAATCGTTTAAATGGATTAACGCCTTTAAAACAGAAAGGTCAAGTTCACCTCTAATACGGATTATGGTTTTATTGGGAAATTCTATCTCAACAGGCCTGGACATTGCTGATGCAGAATACAGGCTATCCGGAAAACCTTGTGTTGGTATTGCAGGTGCGGAATTTATGACAACAGGGATGAACCCAGGTAACCGGTTACGGCTTTTTAATTTCTTTTGCCAATAATAAAAAGTTGACGGGGCAATAATTTCGTTTGAACAAAACTCCTTTACAGTTAATCCTGATTCCTTCTGTCGATGATAAAACTCAATAAACTTTTTCTCGTCCATCTTTTTTCCGGAAAGATAGACGTACAAGGAATTTATGGCAATACGGAGCAGGCTGAATGCTTACCTTTTATTTCACCTTTTATCCGTGTTTCAATTCCTTCAAGTTCGTTGTTGAAGTCTGATTCTGGTGATGATATTATTACTGAAATTCTTGCATTTTTTTTGAGTGCTTCAACAATTTCATCTTCTTTTGTTCTAAAGAATATCAAAGCTGAGCATGAATAGACTTTAATGTTTTTTGCATTCGATAGTTTTGAACTTAAAAAATTGTCGCTAATTCCATTGGATTTAATATTTGTGATTCCGAGTTTCTTGGTGATTCTTAGAATTTGAAATGCATTTTTTAAATCCAGATAGAATGAGAGAATTAGTATTATGGCTATTAATATTAGAACAATGCATAATATTAGTATTATTATTTTGAGTGTTTTATGGGTGTCAGGTATAGAGATTATTGTTGCAAAGACACC
>JAZDMK010000220.1:0-14592 GCA_043800975.1 Bacteroidota bacterium
CAGGTGATATGGGTTTGATCTCAGCCCTTTTGGTTGGGCACCCCTCTTATGATGCTGCAAATGTAATTTTTTTTTGCTTCGGATAAATTTTCTATTTATTTTTTTTCTTCAATTTTCTGCATAATCTCTTCCAGTTTTTTATTCTGTTCCATTTGCAGATTCATGATGTTCTGATGCTGATAAAGAATCAGGTGATCCATCTTTTCATGAAGCACACGGATTTCCAGTTCCGATTTTAGGTTGACCATATAGTCTTTTTTCGAACGCTCACGGTCTTTCTCTTCCTGCCGGTTTTGGCTCATCATAATTACTGGGGCCTGCAACGCAGCCAGACACGAAAGAATCAAATTGAGCAATATGAAAGGGTAGGGGTCAAATCCTTTGCTGGCAAGGAATACAACATTGATAGAGATCCAAATTAAAATAAAAATTCCAAAAAGGATAATAAACTTCCAGCTTCCGCCAAAAGATGCAACGCTGTCAGCAATCTTTTGCCCGATTGTATAATTCGTGCTTTCATCGCGGTCAGCATTTTCGGAAATCAATGTTTGATTCATTATAGAATCAATAACGTTTTGTTCCAGTTGGGTTATATCTCCAGCTTCACGTAATAAAAAAGCAGCTGTGTATTTATCATGATATGAATTCAGTTCGCTGACAGATAATGAATGTTGTTCACTGAAATCGGGGTGGTCAGTTTGAATTAAATTGAAAATGGCTTTACGAATGTTATATCCGGTAAGTTTTTCCTCAACCGGAAATTCTTTTCCGGATAAGTCACTGGTGAATGTTTGCATAGAAATATTTTATGAAAAAATGAATCTTTTCTCAAAGATAGTGTACTTTGGTTCGATGTGTAACCTATAAATTATAATAAGTTTATTTGTTTTTTGAAATCCATTTTTTTAAATTCTCAATCGCATTTTGTCTATTCTTTAAATCAATCCCTTCCCAGTCGTATTCTATTGAATTCAGAATTTCACGCGATTTTTCCTCACCGCCTTTGGTTGTAAAACCTTGTCCGGGAACAAATCCATTCATTCGATAAATCACACCTTCCACAACTCTTTGTGCATGCAGCCGGGTATCTTCTTTTGAACTGTTTAATAATGGTAAAACTGCTTCGATAGCTGGTATTCCCATGGTCGATAGTTTATGAACTGATGGAGTGAAGTCGGAATGAAGGATGTCGTAATTATCATCTATCGTTTTTACTAAAGAATCAATCAGGAATTTTTGACCTGCTGTATCTTTTATCATGATCGGATTTTGAGCGCAGGTAATTGTTTGCATGAAACAAACAAAAACAAATAATGAAACAAAATGCAGGTTTTTCATAAAGAAGTTTTAGTGATTGAATTCATTGTTGTGATTTTAAATTCTTATCAGACGAAATTACAAGAATTATTTAAGAATACGCATTTCCATGGGCAGGTATTTAATGCCATTGTTTTCCTGCATAACATCTGATTCAATAAAGCCCAGCTTCTGATATGCCGGAATTGAATAGGGTGATGCATGAACATTGAATTTTTCCAGTTTTGGATTTTTCAGAATACTTTTCTTTAATGCTTCCTGAAAAAGTTTTTTTGCAATACCCTGTCCATGATATTTTTTGTCTACAAAAAGCAAGGATATCCAGTTGTTATCTCTGATTTCTATCATGCCAACCAGATTTAAATCTTCCCATGCAAGCATAATTGTATTCTGCTTTTGATGTCTTTCTGCAATTTTCAAAGGGTCGATCCAATCATAAAAAAATTGATTCCCTTCATTAGAATAGTCAATGGAAACAAATTCATCATACACCTTTTTGATAAGTTGATGAATCATATTCTCTTGTCCGTCTTGGTATTCTTTGATTTGGATTGTAGCCATTTTGTAAAATCAATTCTTCAATATGATAAAAAATATTCAAACTAACTCATTCGCGCTTTTTACTTAATCACAATCCCTTTTTCCTTCAGGTGTGCAACAATTTTCAATTTTACTCCTTTCTTATCAGGCAATGGCAGATCATACATGTTGAATGATAATTCAGGAAAAGTTTTTACTCGTTTTGCTGCACAAAAAGATTGTAAATCGTCATAAAAGATTACGCTGATAAATGAAAAGTAAGCGTCACAATAAGGATAGTGATACAAAATCAAGCACATCTCTTTTTGAATGTCCTGATCGATGTTGCAGAAAAAGATCGAATCCACCGTTACAGGAGCCCAGCATGAATTGGATTGGCCGATGATATCGACCGTGAACTTCTTATAAAGCTTTTTGTCGTTTGAATAAAGTAAGTTGAAAATGGTCCTGGTATCATCATACATGGGCTCACCATTTATCATTTCTCTTGAACTGCGAATCTGAAAGTAAGGGATTACAGATGCGGAATCGTTTGTGAACTCATAGATTCCACAGGTAGTTGAGTGCTTGTCCAGTGTGTTTTTTACAAGAGAATCTTTGCTCTGGCCCTCAAATCTTTTAAAAGTTTGGGCTTGAGTTAAACCAAACAAAAGAAGAGAAAGAAAAAATGAAAAAGTAAGTTTCATATGATCGCTTATGTTATTCCATTTTTTCATTCATCAGCCACTTCTTCATCATCGCATCATCCAGCAGGCGGCCGATCACCCTGTATTTTGAATCTTTGAGCGGGTTTGTGGTGTCGAGGTTTTCACTCATTACACCCTCTTCTTTTTTATAATAGTTCGAATGAACGAATTTAATTTTGCTTCCTTTTTTGTAAATAAATCCCACATGGCAGTCCAGTCCCACTATGTAAAGACCGTCATCCCTGCCGCCGATGTAATCTTCCACTTCCGAAACAGGTCGGTTGTTGAATCTTTTAATGTCGGGGGTCATCTTTTTCACAATCGCTTCTGCCGCCAGTTGCGCCCATGCAACGCGCGGGATATCGAAACCGCCCGCCTGCAAAATGGTTGTTATAAAATATCCGCAGGCAATTTTTCCTTGTTTGGGAACTTTTGTCGTTCCATTAAAGTCCCAGGGTGTGCCATACCAGAAATCAAAAATATCTTTTGTGATTGTTGTGAAAACAAAATTCCTTGCTTCAACAATCAGGTCTTTCTTTTTATTTTCATTCGCAGCTTTGTATGCAGTTCCCAAACTGTCGCGCTTCGTTTGAACACGCTTCAGCAGTTGGTCGTAGGTTTCTTTTTTCTCATTAGGGCTGGTTGCATTGCATTGGGTAAAAAAAAAGCCGAGTGCGAGAATGGGGAAGGTGATTTTTTTCATCAAGTACATAGATAGGCTAGTATGAATGAAAGTATAACGATAAAAAAGTACATAAAGTATCCCAGAAAGGACCAGAGTCCGATTTGGCTTACCTGTTTGAAATAGCCTTCGCGGGCAAGCCGATTCTGATGGCTCCACGTAAACCATCTCGGAAAAACAAGCAACATCAGCTTGTCATTCATCGGCAGTGGGAGATTTGCTTTGTAAGGATCAGGGCTGTGTTCCTTCTCCCAGTCGTCTCTGATTTTTTTGATTTGCTGCGCAGAAAAACCCCTGTTTTCCAGTTCTGCCTCAGCAGCAGTAATGGCTTCCGGAGCATACTCTTTTCGTTTGGTGCTGACGATGTCCATCAGTTCTGGAAAAGAAAGCTCTTTCATATACGCAGAGAAGTCGTTGTCGGTTGTCATTTTTCTAGTATTTAGTGCGAATCTTTAATTGGCTCTGTCAATTTCAATATCGTATTTATCCAGAAGACCTACAATTTCAGAAAGGGAAAATTTTGCTTTTTTAATTCGGTTAACTGCCGGATCAATTGAATAATTGCCGGATGTACGCAAGTCTACTTTTTCAAGGATTGTATGAAAAAAAGTGGCCCTTGTAAAATCACAGTTATCAAAAACAGATCCGGTTAAATCACATTCTGTAAAATCGGTTTCCTGTAATTTAGTATTAATGAAAGTTGTCTTTTTGATATTGGTTTTATAAAATGAACAATGATTCAGCAAGCAGTTTTCAAAAAGGAAGGATAGACCGAGTGTATTGCAATTGTGAAATTGCAGCCCAAGCATTTTACAATCTTTAAATTTGATATCCCGAAGAGCGGTCTTGTTCAGACTGGCTAAACTAAGGTTGCAACTGAGAAACGAACATTCAATAAATTTTATTCCCGACAAATCGGAGTTTGAAAAATCACAGTTCTTAAAAATGCAGTTCTCATATTCGCCCTTGGGTAAAGGATTTTCTTTGAAATCGGTTTTGTCAAATATTTTATCGAGGGTTGTGCTCTGTTCCATAGCTACTATTTCGAATGCACTTTACAAAATTCCCAGATTAATTGACATGCGTCTACATCACGACATGTCTTTCCAATGAAACTTTCTCCAATATACTGCCAACCGCCCGCCCAGGTGTGACCGCCGCCTTCTATGCAAATTAAAATTATTTCATTTTTGTCACCGGCTTTACCGTATACAGTTTTCTTTACCGTACAATTATCCGCTGCATTGATGTCAGGAAATGCGGATACAACAGCAGAAGCGGAATTTGCATTGTGCTTTTTCCAAAAGACAATGGTTTGATCGGTAGAAGTGACTTCGCCCAGTTTTTTCTTTTTGAAATGCACAAAGCCTCCATCGTATGGCACCAGCGGATCCTTGGTTCCGTTGATGATCATCATCGCTACGGGTACTTTGGGAACGTTCTTCAGTTCCAGCGGAATGTTTCCGCAGACTGGTGCTGCTGCTGCGATTTTATCACTCAGTTCAATCGCCAGTCGCTCCGTCATCATCGAGCCATTCGACATGCCGGTCACATATACACGAGTAGGATCAACGCAATGTGTGCGCACCAGTTCGTCTATCAGAAAAGAAAGAAAACCCACATCATCGACATTATTGTTATGTGCTTTATATGATTTAGGCATGTTCTTGCGTCCATCGTTCCAGTTTCTGCCAATGCCATCGGGATACACAACAATGAAATTTTCTTTATCGGCAAGTGCGTTGAATTTTCCTTCTGTTAAATCTACCATTCGCTTTCCGGAGCCATGTCCTCCATGCAGCGCAATGAGCAGCGGATAGTTATTTCCTGAAACAAAGCCGGAAGGTTTATGCATAAGATAGGTGCGCTTCAAGCCATCGTGAAACAGACTGTAAGTGGGGTCTGGAGTTTCCTTAACTTGTGAAAATGAAGTGAGAGTGAAAACCAGAAAAAATAATAAACTGAAAGTAGACTTTTTCATGGACAAATTAATAATTAATTATGATCATATTTTCCTTGAAATCGGCTCAATGATGAACTCTCTTACGATTTGCCTTAGTTTTTCATGACGCGAAATGAAAGAGGCTATGGGTGGGGATAGAAAATAATATGCTTTTATAAACAAACGTCCACCAAAAGAATGCATCAACACTTCATCACGAAACCTTCGGAGAACAATAACTTCAGGTGCATCATACGAGCCATAGCAAGCTGTAGCTATGAAGCAAGCTCCTTTTTTAGGTGTGACACCATGCAATTTACAAAGGTTTTCAACATATTCCTTCGACTCTTTCAAACCGCGATCGCTTTGTTTTTTGTAATGTGCAACTGCTACGATTAAGCCTTTTTCTGTTGCCATTTTTACTAAAGTAGAATCCAGATTGGGATCATCAATTTCAGTTTTATTCTCTGTTTCAATTATTGTGATTGCCCCACAATAGCTGCATTTGAATGAATTCGTTCCTGATTTAACAAGACTTGAATTTCCGCACTGACTGCAGAGTAGAGTTTGATTAATCATGTTTGAAAAACTTTATTGGGTACAAAACTTATCGTTGCGGCTTATCCTTAAACTCTTTGTAAAGCTGGTATACCACACCATCTGATAAACCGATACGCGGGATCATAATTTTATCAGTAGCCAAACCTTTCATCACAGAAATAAAAATCTTGGCAGCAGGAACAATAACATCTGCGCGGTCGGAGCGTAGGCCCATGTGCTCAATTCTGTCGGCCAGTGCCATATCTTTCAATTGACGATATCCACGAACAAGAGATTTGAATGAAAGCTGACGTGCATTTTTCTTACCGTACAGTTTGCTTAACTTATTAATGTTTCCGCCTGATCCAACACACTGAACGTTAAAAAACTGTTTGTGAATATTCATCAGCCAGCGTTCCATGTCGTACCATTCATTCACATTTTCAGCTTCATTAAGAATACGCAAAGTACCCAGTTTAAAAGAAGCTGAAGCCATCAGCTCTCCGCGCTGAATAACGGAAATCTCAGTGCTTCCACCACCAACATCAACATATGCATATACTTCGTTTCCACTTTCGTATTCCTGGTGTGTAGCGCAAACAAGCTGTGCTTCCATAATGCCGTCAATAATTTCCAAAGAAAACCCGGCGGCATTTTTTACCGCTTTCACGACTTCCTCGCGGTTGATGGCTTCGCGCAAGGCTGCCGTGGCAATAGCCCTGTAAGATACCGGCTTGTATACCTCCATCAGATAACGAAATGCGATCATTGTATTACAGAGATTGTCGATTTTTTCTTTCGAAATAATCCCATCCTGAAATGAATCAAAACCCAGTCGAAGCGGAACACGCACAAGAGATGATTTTTCGATGACTACTTTCTCATCATGTTCGTAAACATTTGAGAAGAGCAGTCGTCCTGCGTTAGATCCAATGTCAATGGCGGCAAAAAGCATTTTTTATTTTTTATGTATCGATTGCAAATAATTGTAAATTTCATGCTGGGCACGTATCCGCTTTTTACCATCTGCACTGCGATACCGGTTGATGTCAAAATTTAGTGTGCGAAGTTTTACATTATCACTGAACTGAATTTTTAGCAAACTTTTCAATTCGGCAATTATTTTTTTATCAAATATTGGACAGGCAACTTCTACGCGATGATCAAAGTTGCGTTGCATCAGGTCGGCCGATGAAATAAATACTTTTTCATCACCTCCATTATGAAAAACATAAATACGGGAATGTTCCAGAAAACGGTCTACAATACTAAATGCTTCAATATTTTTGCTGAAATTTTCATGCGAGGTTTTTAAAACACAGGTGCCACGAATCAGCAAATGAACTTTAACTCCGGCATTGCTTGCTTCAAGTAAAAGCCTCACCATCTCCGGATCTACAAGGTTATTCAGTTTTAAAGTTATCTCCGCTTTCTTTTTCTTTTTTGCGAATTCAATCTCTTTCAGGATAAGTTTGCGAATTTGATTTCGAAGATGAACTGGTGATACCATCAAATGATTAAATTTCATTTCTTTGGTTGTATCTTCCAGAAATTCAAAAACTTTTTCTACGTCTTGTGTAATTCTTTTATCAGCTGTAAGCAGGCTGTCATCACAATATTGCTTGGATGTTACTCCGTTAAAATTTCCAGTAGAAACATTGGCATATAATTTATGCTTTTTTCCTTCGATGCGTTTAATAAGACACAGTTTTGCATGCACTTTCATGCCGGGAACACCTTGTATAACTCTGATGCCTTCGTCCTGCATCATCGTCAGATATTTAATGTTCGCCTCTTCATCGAAGCGAGCCTGAATTTCAATAAACACAGTAACCTGTTTGCCATTTCTGGCTGCATTAATTAATGCATTAACGATGCTTGAATGTTTAGCTAGACGATAGAGTGTCATTTTAATGGAAACAACATTCGGGTCTAGCGATGCTTCTCTTAAAAGGTCTATGATGTAATCAAAGGACTGATAAGGATAATGAAGCATGATATCCTTTTTTTGGATCGGTTCAATCAAACTTTTTCTAGTGTCCAGGTCTTTGTGCGGAATAGGAACAATGGGTGGATATAATAAATTTGATGATCCCACATTGGGAAATAAAATGAAATCTTTAGAGTTGTGATAGCGGCCACCCGGGATCATATTGTCCTGACCAGAAATGTGAAGCTTGGTTAGAAGACTTTTCAGCATTCCTTTCGGAATTTTTTCATCGTAAATAAAACGCACAGGGCGGCCAAGCTTACGCTGTTTCAGACTTGCCGACATTTGCTCGATAAAACTTTTTGAAAGATCATTCTCCAGATCAAATTCAGCATCACGCGTAACCTTGATCGTATAGGCTTCATAGCGATCGTAACCAAAGCAGGAAAAGATGTCACTTAAGCAATAACGAATAACATCATCCAGTAAAATAATGTAATTGCTGTCATTTTTTTGAGGCAGAATGATGAAGCGTTCAACTGTTTCCGTTGGAATTTCAACTAAAGCATAATTCGTCTTTAAATTCTTTCTGGAAGAAGAGAGCTGTACAGCAAGATAAATTATTTTATCACGGATTTTAGTAACATCACGCAGATTGTCAAGTTTGATAGGGAAAAGATTGATTCGAATTTTTTCATGAAAAAACTTTCGCACAAATTTGCCTTGCTCTTCATCTAACTCTTTTTCGTTCAGGATAAAAATTTTCTGCTCCTTCAGTTGCTCAAAAATATCATCAAAGATGTGCTCAAATTTATTTCTGAGACGCATTACCATATCGCAGATCTCAATGTAAACCGAACGCGCAGACTGCCCCATAAAGTCGGAGGATGTCTTGTTCAGCTCCATCATTTTCTTAACAGATGCGACGCGCACACGGTAGAATTCGTCCAGATTGCTGGAGAAAATGCTCAGAAATCGAATACGCTCAATCAGTGGTGTGGAAGGGTCGGTCGCTTCCTGCAACACTCTTTCATTAAAATAAAGCCAGCTTACTTCACGATTTATAAAGTTGTTCCGGATATCTATCATGCCTCAATCTTAAATTGAATGTGAAAATACACAAACAGATGATAACAGCCATCAGTTATCTTCCTTTTTTATACACAAAAACTGTTTGAAAAATTATTAGTCACGCAGCATTTTTGGAAATATCAGGAAACTGACCTTGTTTATTTGAGAATTTACCTGACTCCAATGGTCTGTATTAATCTCTATACAGGCAATACCGCATGTCGGAAGATTCTCGATTTCATATTCCGTCAGGTATTCAATCAAATAGGTAAAAGTTGGATTGTGTCCGAAAATGGCTACATGATTGTTGTTGTCAGGAATTAACTTAAATATGTCAACAAGATCATTGATGTCGGCTTCATAGATTCTTTGCTCCAGTTGAATTTCGTCTTTTTTGTATCCCAGCTTATCAGCATAAATTACAGCCGTTGTTTTTGCGCGCAGGGCAGGACTCGAAATGATAAGGTCGAATGATATATTTTTTTCAAGCAAAAATTCAGCCATCTGTGGAGCATCTTTTAATCCCCGTTCATTCAGCGGGCGATCGAAATCTTTTACGTTCGGTACTTCCTGGTTTGATTTTGCGTGTCGGCAGATATAGAGGTATTTCATCCGATTATATTTTTTGAAAGTTCTTCAATAGCATTCAGTGCAGTCTGAAGTCTTTGTTTGCGATCCCCATGAATAATCACATAGTTTTTATTTTCAAGCTTAAGTTCGTTAAGGAAAAGCAGAAAAAAATGTTCGCGGCTCTCAGGGTGTTCCCTTTGTGGATCCGGAGTCCAAGGAATATCAATGTCACACAGCAAATACAAATCATAGGGCTTGTTTGTGATATGTTCTTTGATCCAGTTCGGACACGTTCCGTATTTGTGCTCCATCCAGATTTTAATTACCGTAAGTTCTGTATCACAAATCAAATAGTTGTTTGCTGTATGCAATTTTTCTTCTTCAGATTTCATCTGCCCGTGAGCAATTTTCTCAACGTCTTCTTGTGTATAGGGATGGCGAAGCATCTCGATGTATTCGCGGGCAAATTCAGGAACCCATACCGTTTTCAGTTCTTTCGCCAGATCTTCCGAAAGAGTTGATTTTCCTGTTGATTCAGGTCCGGTAACAGCGATTCTTAGCATGTAATTGTTTTCAGATCTTTTTTCCATTTGAAATATCCTGATGCAGCCAATAATGTAAAAATGAAGTAAAGCCCGGCAGTAAGATCAAGTTCTTTAGCTAGGTAAATAATCGTTGCAATAATATCAACAATTATCCAGATGAGCCAGTGTTCAATAATTTTTTTAGCCATCAGGAATGTTCCGATAATTCCCCATACTGCTATCAGTGAATCGATGAAAGGAAAGGCAGCGTCGGTATATTCATTCAGCAGAAAACCTGAGATAAGAAATCCTATCGTACCTGTGATAAGACAGAAAATTAAAAGCGAGCGTTTGATGTGTGTCACTTTCAGTTCTGTGCGATTCTCACCGCCCCAAAGCCAGTTGTACCAGCCGTAAAGCGTCATGACCAGATAAAAAATCTGAAGACCGAAATCGGCATATAATTTTGAAACGAAAAAAATGTAAATGTAAAAGATAACATTGATCAGAGCGACGGGCCAGCACCAAATGATCTGCTTTGTAGTGAGCCAGACACCGATGATTCCGGTAACAGCTCCTGTCAGTTCAATCCAGTTCAGTAAAAGCCAGTCGGAAATCTGCAGCATCATTTTCGGTCGTGAATGCGGCAGTCCGCATTGATGATCTTTACGGCAAAAACAGAATGGGGAAATTCAAAAGATTTTCCGATTTCATTTTTTAAAACTTTCATTACGTCTTCAAACTCTCCGAAAAGTTGCGTCGATACACCATTTCTGCGCACTTCAATTTCGGGATACGCTTGAACCCGGTCAATAAAATCGCTGATAGGCGGGATGAAATTCTCGTTCAGCGGATAATAGCTGATGTCGGCAGTGATAATCATATTAAAATTTTATACAAATGTAGATGAAATAAATTATTTTTACAGCCGATAATGACTTTTAAAAAAACAATCATAGCAGCATTGCTTGTGCTTCTGTTTTTTTCTTGCGGAAGAAAAAAGGATGTAAATGAAAAGCGAACTGTTTTTCGTTACAACGAAGCAGCCGGCATCACTTCACTGGATCCCGCCTTTGCACGAGATCAGGCAAACATATGGGCCGTTAATCAGCTTTTCAATGGTCTGGTTCAGCTGGATGAGAATTTGCTTGTGCAGCCCTGCATTGCTAAATCATGGAGCATCTTGGATAGTGGTAAAACCTATTCTTTTGTTTTAAGGAATGATGTCTTTTTTCATGATGCGCCCTGCTTTCCGAATGGTAAAGGAAGAAAAGTGATCGCTACCGATTTTACTTATAGCTTGCAACGTTTGATTGACCCTGCAATTGCTTCGCCCGGTGCGTGGGTGTTGAATGTTGTAAATAAAAAGCACTCGTTCGATGCACCCACTGATTCCACTTTTATTATTCACCTTACTACTTCATTTTCACCTTTCCTCGGAATGATGGGAATGCAGTATTGTTCGGTAGTTCCGAGAGAGGCAATTCATTATTATAAAAATGAATTCAGCCAACATCCCATTGGTACCGGTCCGTTTTATTTTAAATACTGGAAAGAAGGCGTGAAGTTGGTGCTGTTAAAAAATCAAAACTATTTTGAATTTGAAAACGGAACGCGTTTGCCATACATTGATGCCGTTAATGTTTCCTTTATCATAGACAAACTGACATCGTATCTTGAGTTTATCAAAGGCAATCTGGATATGATATCCGGCATTGATGCGGCTTACAAGGATGAACTTTTGTTACGTGACGGAACGCTGAAACCAAAGTATCGCGATCGTTTGCGCATTGCCAGTCGTCCGTATTTAAATACTGAATATCTGGGTTTTTTTATGGATTCCACATCAGCAATGATGCGCGACAATCCGCTTCGTAAAAAGAAAGTAAGGCAGGCCATCAATTATGCTTTCGACAGAAAGAAAATGATTCTATACATACGGAACAATATCGGGACGCCTGGTTTGAACGGGATGGTACCTCCCGGATTCAAATCGTTTAGTGATCAACCTACACAAGGATATAATTACAATCCTGCAAAAGCTCGTCAACTGCTAAAAGAAGCCGGTTATCCGGAAGGACAAGGGATGCCCGAAATTGCATTAAGCACGAACAATGCATATCTGGATATTTGTAAATATTTGCAACAGCAACTTTCGGAAGTTGGTATTCGACTGAAGCTGGATGTCAATCCACCCGCTACCCACCGCGAGATGGTTGCAAATGCCAAGTTGCCTTTCTTCCGTGGGTCATGGATTGCTGATTATTCAGATCCGGAAAATTATCTATCTCTCTTTTATAGTAAAAACTTTACGCCACAAGGGCCCAATTATACGCATTATAAAAATATTGAATACGATAAATTATACGAAAAAGCACTTGCAACCTATGATGATTCTGTTCGCAATTCCTGTTACCGACAAATGGATCAGATGATCATGGATGATGCGGCAGTATTGGTGTTTTATTATGATCAGGTTACGGTTTTTGTCAGAAACTGGGTTGAGAATTTTACTGCAAACCCCATTAACAGGTTGGATCTGAAAAAAGTTAAGAAATCAAAATCTGCATGAAAAGTTTAGCTGAAAGAGATATTGAATTTGTGTGGCATCCCTTCACACATCAGAAAAATATTGAGATGCCCATCGGCATTGTAAAAGGAGAAGGTAGTTATCTGATTGCTGAAAACGGTGACAGATTTCTGGATGCGGTTTCATCTTGGTGGGTGAATATTCATGGGCATGCGAATGCCTACATTGCTGAGAAAGTTTCGGAACAGCTTAAAACATTGGAGCATGTTATTTTTGCTGGCTTTACACATGAGCCTGCTGTAAAGCTCGCTGAACGTTTATTGCAGCACTTGCCTGAAAAATTTACGAAGGTTTTTTATTCGGATAATGGTTCAACTGCAGTTGAAGTAGGAATGAAAATGGCACTGCAATATTTCTATAACAGGAAGGTTGAACGCAATGCTATACTTGCATTTGAGGATGCCTATCATGGCGATACTTTCGGCGCAATGGCAGCGGGAGACAGAAGTGTATTTACACAGGCATTTCATCCGATGCTTTTCGATGTATGCAGAATTCCTTTGCCAGTTGCGGGAAGGGAAGATGAATCTCTTACCATATTTGAAAAATTCGTGAATGAGAAGAATCCTGCTGCATTTGTATTTGAACCATTGATACTTGGAGCAGGAGGGATGCTGATGTATGATGCTTCAACACTTGACAAAATGATTGCCATCTGCAAAGAGAATAATGTTATTACAATTGCCGATGAAGTGATGACCGGATTTTACAGAAGCGGAAAGTTTTTCGCAACAGATTATCTGAAAAACAAACCCGATATTATTTGTCTTTCAAAAGGAATCACGGGTGGCACAATGGCAATGGGCGTTACAGTCTGTACTTCAGAAATACACAATGCATTTTTATCGGATGATAAAACACATACATTTTATCACGGGCATTCCTATACAGCAAATCCACTTGCCTGTGCTGCCGCGAACGCAAGCATGGATCTTTTGGAAAAGACCGATTGTATGAATAACATTGACATGATTTGCAATGCACAGAAAAATTTTGTCGAAGAAATTAAAAATCATTCTTTTCTGACGGATGCAAGATGTGTAGGAACCATTGCTGCTTTTGAGATTAAAAGCGGTGAAGAGACTTCCTATTTAAACAACATACGTGATAGGGCATATACATTTTTCCTTGAAAGAAAGATAATTCTTCGCCCGTTAGGAAATGTGATTTACATTCTGCCGCCCTACTGTTTTACTCAAAAACAAATGGGAGAAGTTCACAATGCAGTGAAAGATTTTCTGAATCAGTTGTAACGGTAATACGTTGCTCGGCTGGACGAGCCGTCGTACGCTTTAAATTCGCTTTTCGTTAAACGTGGAGATGCATCATATTCAAAAAGCTCGGTTGCGTATTCAACTTCTGAAGAATTGAAATAAAGTTTCTTCTCGGGATTACCCAATACATTTAAAAAGCTGACATCATATTTTAGTAATGAGTCAGAACCATCGTAATATGAAGTTTTGTTCATATCCTGAAAAAATTCATTTTCAAAATAATGAAGCAATGTGTTGTCAGCATTGTATGTTTTTGCTCTGTATAATTTCCCGCTGGTGTAGTAAATGTAGTTGTAAATTGTGTCAGGAATAGTACCGTTAAATCTTTGCTTCTTGATGAGTTGTTTTAGTGAATTGTAGCTATTCACGTATGAATAAGACTCAGTCTGATTTTCATAAAAATGGATTGCAGTGAGAAGGCCGGTTTCATCGTATTCAAATACTCTTTTTCTGTCGGGCTTTCCGTTTTCAATAATTGAAATTTCATGAATTCGGTTTAGAGAATCATAGAAATAAAAGCGACTTTGCATGTTGCCACCTTCAGGATAAAATTCAAGTTTTAATATACTGTCATTGATACCATAATAATGACGAACATACCCAATGCATTTTCCGTCAATGTATTCTGAACGAATGCAAAGCAGACCTTCTTTTTCGCCGGGACACAGGCAGGGTGGGAGCTCATCGCGTTTGCAACCCGCAATAAGAATCAATCCGCATAAAAAAATGAAAAGCCTTGTCATTCGTAAATCAATCGAAGAACAAAAGTATGATTTTTTTGATAAGCATCATGAGTGTAGAATCAATATCGCCTTTATCAGCTTCAATTGTAACGAAAAATCTAAAGGAAAAGTATCTGGGAAGACTTTTTTTTATTTAATGGAAGATACTGATGATTTTGGGAAAGCATTGGTATATAAGTATAA
>JAZDMK010000228.1:0-4517 GCA_043800975.1 Bacteroidota bacterium
CCGCTTGCTGAAATACGAAATGTGTATCAGGCGCTGGCCAATCATTTTCAGATTGCAGAGGGCGCAGGATTAAATACAGCTTTTGAATTTGACATCCATTCGTTTTGCAGAAATTATAATCTGAATATTCCTACCGTTTACAACAGTTTAAAAATTCTGCAGAAAGAAAATTTTCTGATCACAACCGAAGCTGTTTTCCTTCCTTCGCGTATATGGATCAAAGCGGGAAGGGAAGATCTGTACCGCTTTCAGGTGGCCAATGCCGATTATGATCTGTTGCTAAAAACCATGCTTCGCACCTATAGCGGATTGTTTAACGAATTCACACGCATCAGTGAGAAGGATATGGCCTATCGTTGCAAGTTCCAGATCGAACGCATTTTCAAGATGATTGAATTCATGCAGAAGGAAAATATTCTGGAATATGCGAAGCAGAGCGATCTTCCGAAAATTATTTACACAGCTCCCCGCGCGGATGCAAACCATATTTCTATTTCCGACGAAGTGCTGGCGGAAAGAAAGCAGGAAGCCAGGCAGCGGCTCGATGCAGTGATCAATTATGTGACGACGGTGTTAAGATGCAGAAGCCAGATGCTGCTTGCCTATTTTGATGAACACAATGTGAACCGTTGCGGTGTGTGTGATGTGTGTCTGAAACGAAACAAACTGGATTTATCGCAGCTCGATTTTGATAACATTATTGAAGTGATCAAACCCCTGCTGATGGCCTCTCCATATACCATTGAAGAATTAATAGCCCGAACCCAAAACATAGGCGAGGAAAAAATAATTCGTGCCCTGCAGTGGCTTGAGGATAACGGAAAGATCATCCGCGATGAAAACAGTATGTTCCGATGGAAAGCGCGGCGTTAATTCAAAGAGGTTTTTTAACCGCAAAGAGCGCAAAGATCAATACAGCGCAAAGAACGCAGAGTTCTTTTCTTTGTGGTTCTTTGTGTCTTCTTAGTGCACTTTGTGTAATAGCTGTGCCACAAAGCCTGCAAAATTTTCTCCTGACTTCTAACCCAAATGAATCAATCCAAAAACATAAAGAAACTGCCAAGAGCCTTTTACCTGAACGATGATGTGGTGAGCATTGCCAGGCTGCTTCTCGGCAAATATCTTTTTACAAAATCATCTGATGGAATTGTTACGGGCGGAATCATTACCGAAACCGAAGCCTACGCCGGCATTACCGACCGGGCCTCGCATGCATGGAACGGAAGAAGAACCGCCCGCACCGAAATCATGTATGGCAAAGGCGGCACTGCCTATGTCTACTTGTGTTACGGAATGCATGCCCTCTTTAATGTTGTAACCGCACCAGAAGGAACACCCCATGCCGTGCTGATCCGCGGGATTTATCCAATGGTGGGCGTTGATGAAATTTTAAAAAGAAGAAAAGTAAAACAACCTTTGCATAAAATTGCTGTAGGCCCCGGCACCGTTGCTTCTGCACTGGATATTCAGGTAAGTGATACAGGCATCGATCTGCTGGGCTCCCGCATCTGGCTTGCCGATGCAGGCATTGAAATAAAGAAGAAAGATATTCTTGCCAGCCCGCGCATTGGGGTGGATTATGCGGGGGAGGATGCGAAGCTGCAGTGGAATTTTAAAGTTGGGAAAAATTCTATTCCGAATAATTTGTGTGGAATTAATGTAGATTTGAATCTTTAGAAAAATGGTTTTAATGAAGTATTTGTTTTTAATTTTATTTATTGTGCTTTCTATTGATTCTTATTCTCAAGTTAAAATCAAAAAGAGAGAATTGAAAGGGGAGTGGTTCTGTAGTAACAAGGATAGCTCGTTTTTTAAATGCGATACTCTTGTTTTTTTTAAACATTGTAATCGTGATCATATTGATTATTTGAAAAAGAAAGATAGACCTTTTGTAGAGCCAGAATATGATTTGGCAAAAACATCTATCATGTTACATTTAACTTTTTTAAAAAACCATATAATAAGGTATGTTGAAAACAACATTAATGGCTCTAGTGTTTGTGTAGTATGGGAGGGACCAAAATGGAAATTAAAGAAAAATAGTATTGAAATTTATTCTGATAGTACTTTTAGTTCCTTTTTAATAATAAAAAATGAGAAAGTGTCATTCAATGCAGTAATTAATGTTGCAACTCCTGTTGTTTTAAAAACTTCAAAAATTACTGTCCTTCGAACTAAAAATAGTAATTGAACATAAGAATCAGCGCGAGGGCTATTCGCTTCATTGTTTATTTTCAATGTGCTCAAGAGCTCGACCTTCCCTGTCTGCCGTGCTGTCGCAGACAGTCAGGCAGGGGTCTCATTTGAGAGATGAGTGAAGAGAGATCGCAAATATTTTATTTTCCTTTGCGAACTTTGCTAAAACTTCGCGTTCTTTGCGATTAAATAATTGACGAAATGTGATAGATGCTCGCAAGCTCACAAGATCGCCACTTTCAACTAATAGTTCAAATGTCCAATATTAAAATCATTCTCAAAAGCGGCAAAGCCGATGCAGTGAAACGTTTCCACCCATGGGTGTTCAGCGGTGCGATTAAGAAAATGCTGGGAGAGCCTGCCGACGGTGCCTTGGTGGATGTGTATTCGAACCAGGATGAATTTCTGGGAACGGGACATTATCAGGATGGCTCGATTGCTGTGCGCATTCTTACATTTACAGAAGTAGAAACCGGACAGGATTTCTGGAACCAGAAAATTGCTTCTGCCTGGAAATACCGTCAGGCGCTGGGTTTGACCGGCAGTAAAGATACCAATGCATTTCGATTGGTGCATGCCGAAGGCGATGGTATGCCCGGCCTCATCATCGATTTCTATAAAGGCACGGCTGTGCTGCAGGCCCATTCGGTAGGGATGCACAAATCGATGGAATTTATTGCAGAAGCATTGAAGAAAAATCTGGGTGATCGTTTGATTTCCATGTATGATAAAAGTGCGGAAACGCTTCCCTCACGCTATGCGGAAACCATCGTCAATCAAAGCATCTGGGGCGAGAAGCTGAGTGAAACCGAAATTCTTGAACACGGTCTGAAGATGAAAGTGAACTGGGAAAGCGGCCAGAAGACGGGCTTTTTCATCGATCAGCGCGAGAACCGCAAACTGCTGATGCAATATTCGAACGGTAGAAAAGTGCTGAATACATTTTGTTATACCGGTGGCTTTTCGCTCTGCGCGCTGCAGGCAGGAGCCACGCTGGTGCATTCGGTCGACAGTTCCAAAAAAGCAGTGGAGCTGGTTGAGAGCAATGTGGTGCTGAATGCATTTGAACCTTCGCGCCATGAAGCCTTTGCTTCCGATACCATGAAATTTCTGGAAGAAACAAAAAACAAATATGATCTGATTGTCCTTGATCCGCCAGCCTATGCGAAGCATCACGATGTGCGTCACAATGCAGTGCAGGGATACAAACGGCTGAATGCACATGCCATTGAAAGCATTGCCCCGGGCGGCATTCTGTTTACATTTTCCTGTTCGCAGGTTGTACGAAGAGATTTGTTTTACAGCACCGTGATTTCAGCTGCCATCACCACCGGCCGCAACGTGCGCGTGCTGCACCATATGAGTCAGGCCCCCGACCATCCTGTGAATGCGTACCATCCCGAAGGAGAATATCTGAAGGGGCTGGTGCTTTACATTGAATAAATTTCTTTACATTTAAGCCTGATAATTTTAAAAGAAAATTTCTATGAAAAAGGAGATTATTCAGAAGCTTTGTAAAACATTTGAAGAAGCTGCCTACGAACAGGACGATATCGAATATTGGTTAGCCCGTGAATTGCAAGATTTATTAGGTTATTCCGACTGGCGCAATTTTATTAACGCAATAGACAAAGCAAAGCAATCTTGTGAAACAACCGGCCAGCTTGTGTTTGACCATTTCGTTGACGTCACCAAAATGGTCAGACTCGGCTCTGGTTCTGAAAGACAGGTTGACGACATTATGCTAACCCGCTATGCTTGTTATCTTATAGCTCAAAACGGTGATCCTAAAAAAGAACAAATTGCATTTGCTCAAAGTTACTTTGCTATTCAAACAAGAAAGCAGGAATTAATCGAAGAACGAATACTTCTGAACGAGCGTTTGCAGGCACGCGAAAAATTGGTTGCTACCGAAACGGAACTTTCAAAAAACATATTCGAACGCGGGGTTGATAGCAAAGGATTTGCGAACATAAGAAGCAAAGGCGACGGTGCTTTATTTGGTGGATATAATACAGCTCAGATGAAACGGAAGCTGGGCATTCCTGAAAACAGACCATTAGCTGATTTCCTGCCGACAATTACAATCAAAGCAAAAGACCTTGCTACTGAAATAACGAATTTCAATGTAAAGAAGAATGATTTAAAAGGGGAGGCGAGCATTACCCAGGAACACGTGAAAAATAATAAAGATGTAAGGGTTTTGCTTGGTAAAAGCGACATTAAACCTGAGAAGCTTCCGCCGGAAGAAGATGTTAAGAAAATGGAACGCCGCGTTAAATCTGCCGACAAGTTAATTGCGAAGAAGAAATTAAAAAGCA
>JAZDMK010000230.1:0-17994 GCA_043800975.1 Bacteroidota bacterium
CACACTGACTGTTTCATGCACAGAAAACTTTCAAAACAAAACCGTTTCAAATATTCCTTTTAACAGGGAAAAAGAAACTGCATTGGTGATTGAAACCATTGTTGATTCCATTGTTAAAGAGTTTAATCAGGATTTAAAAACAGTTTCAGAAAGCAGTGCCAAAGAGAAAGGAGAAAAATTAAGCAGCCCTGCTCAGATACGTTTTATCAGCGTTACAGATACACTTTGGAAAGGCGGGCAGCAGTTTGTGAAAATCAGGGATTATAAAAAACATCACACTGAAGTTGTTCCTGATTTTTATGAGTTCTTTCTGCAGATTGATACGTTCGCCTACAAAAACGATTTCATCTATCGTCCCGATCAGATTTTTAAAAACAAGTCATTTATGTTTCAATCAAAAATTGATGAAATGAAAATGATAAAAGACAGAGTATTCTACCTTAACTTCAACCATATGTGGGCTCCTGTTTTCAACAGAAGCGGCAACAAATGCTGCATCATTTTCAGTTATTGTTGCGGTATGCTTTGCGAAAGAGGGTATACTACATTTCTCGAAAAAGTGAATGGCAAATGGCGAATCAAAAAAATGGTTCTGGAAGCGACTGCATAATTCAATAAAGTTCGCAAAAAGCATAAAAATTAACTTCGTTCGCGCGCGCTTAGTCAGGGCTTCAGCTGCCTTGCACAAGCCAACGTGCAGTGAAGGCCTGACTTGCCAATGGGCTCTCATTTCATGTTTTTATTGTGAACCTGCAGGGGTTAGAACAGAAAATTTAGCAATGGCAGGCACAGTGGCCGTCCGCAGCGGCGGATCACACATCCAAAATTTTCCGTCTCCGGTCTTCGGTCTTCCGGCCCAACTTACAGCCTCCGCCGCGGCGGATCTGTCATCGGGCATCCGGCATCCATCTTTTTTCTGTCTTCCGTCTCCGGTCTTCCGTCTTTTTTTGTACCTTTGCAACCTTTAAAAATCAAACATGATTAACATTACTTTACCCGATGGCAGCGTAAGGCAGTATGAAGCCGGTGTGGATGCGATGGCCATTGCAAAAAGCATCAGCGAGGGCCTTGCACGAAACGTGCTTGCCGCCAAAGTAGACGGACAGGTGCAGGATTCGATGCTGCCCATTCAGCAGGACGCCAGTGTACAACTGCTCACCTGGAATGATGATGAAGGCAAAGCAGCTTTCTGGCATTCCTCGGCACACATCATGGCTGAAGCCATCGAAAAACACTATCCCGGAACCAAGTTCGGTATCGGACCCGATATTGAAAACGGTTTTTATTATGATATCGACTTAGGTGATAAAACCATCACGCCGGAAGACTTTAAGAAGATTGAAGATACCATGCTGGAACTGGCGCGCAGCAAAGAAACATTTGAACGTCGCACGGTGACCAAAGCAGAAGCCCTGCAGTATTTCACTGAAAAAGGAGATGAATACAAGCTGGAACTGATCAACGATCTGGAAGACGGAACGATTACTTTTTATACCAGCGGAAACTTTACAGATTTGTGCCGGGGGCCGCACCTTGCCGATACATCGATGATAAAAGCAGCGAAGGTACTGGCTGTTGCAGGTGCCTACTGGCGCGGTGATGAGAAGCGCAAGCAAATGACCCGCGTATACGGCATTACTTTCCCGAAACAAAAAGAACTGACGGATTACCTTCTGCTGCTTGAAGAAGCGAAGAAGCGTGATCACCGTAAGCTTGGAAAAGAAATGGAGCTTTTTGCCTTTTCACAAAAGGTGGGCGCCGGATTACCGCTCTGGTTACCGCGTGGCGCAGAGCTTCGCGAAAAGCTGGAATGGTTTTTAAAGAAGGTGCAGAAGCAGGCCGGTTATCAATCGGTGTATACGCCGCATATCGGAAACAAAGAACTGTACGTCACTTCGGGGCATTATGAAAAATACGGAAAGGATTCGTTCCGTCCGATCACCACACCGGAAGAAGGCGAAGAGTTCATGCTGAAACCCATGAACTGCCCGCATCATTGCGAGATTTACAATGCCAAACCCAGATCGTATAAAGAACTTCCCATTCGTTTTGCCGAATTCGGAACCGTGTATCGTTATGAGCAAAGTGGCGAGCTGCATGGCCTGACGCGCGTACGTGGATTCACGCAGGACGATGCGCATATTTTCTGCACACCCGATCAGGTGAAGGATGAATTCAAAGGCGTGATTGATATTATTCTTTATATTTTCAAAACACTTGATTTTAAAGAATTCATTGCACAGGTTTCGCTGCATGATCCGAACAATCACGAAAAATATATCGGCTCGGAAGAAAACTGGGAAAAGGCTGAACGTGCGATCCTGGAAGCTGCGGAAGAAAAGGGACTAAAGACCATTGTGGTTCCCGGTGAAGCGGCCTTCTACGGCCCGAAGCTGGACTTCATGGTGAAGGATGCCATCGGCCGCAAATGGCAGCTGGGCACGGTGCAGGTAGATTATAATTTACCCGAACGCTTTGATCTGACCTATACGGGTGCTGACAACAGCAAACACAGACCCGTCATGATACACAGGGCTCCATTCGGATCGATGGAACGTTTTGTGGCCGTTTTGCTGGAACATTGCGCCGGAAATTTCCCGCTATGGCTCACTCCCACTCAGTTTGCAGTGCTTCCGATCAGTGAAAGATTCAATGATTATGCAAAAAAAGTTTTGGAATTGCTAAATAATTGCGATATTCGCGGCCTGATTGACGAACGTTCCGAGAAAATCGGCCGCAAGATCAGAGACGCAGAAGTGGCCAAAATCCCTTACATGCTGATAGTCGGAGAGAAAGAAATGGACGAACAAAAAGTGTCCGTTCGCCGCCATGGCACAGGAGATGTAGGTAGTTTCAGCGTTGAAGAATTTGCAAAAATGATCATCGTAGAAATCGAGGAATTGCTGAAACGCAACGAACAGAATCAATCGGAAACAAACTAAAAAAAGAAGGAGGAAAAAACTATCTCTACGCGACCCTATACACCAAGGCCCCGGATGCCCCGTAAGGAAGAACCTTACAAGGTAAATGAACGCATTACTGCACCCTATGTACGTGTAGTAGGCGAAAACATTGAAACCAACATTCATCCCCTTTCATTTGCACTTGAAATTGCCAATGAAAAAGGGCTTGATCTGGTTGAAATTTCACCAACAGCCAATCCGCCTGTTTGCAAAGTGACCGATTATAAAAAGTTCCTTTACGAACAGAAGAAAAAGCAGAAAGAAATCAAAGCAAAAACTGCGAAGGTTGTTATCAAGGAAATCCGCCTGGGACCGAACACCGATGATCATGATTTTAATTTCAAACTGAATCATGCCATCAAGTTTTTAAAAGAAGGCGCGAAAGTAAAAGTGGATGTATTCTTTAAAGGCCGCACCATTCTTTACAAAGAGAAAGGCGAAATCATTCTTCTGAAATTTGCTGATCAGCTTTCCGAACATGGCAAGGTAGAATCACTGCCCCGTCTGGAAGGAAAACGAATGATCATGCTTATTGCACCGAAAACTTCAAGTAAATCAAAATAATTTTTATTAACATGCCTAAAACAAAAACGAAATCCAGTGCAAAGAAACGGTTTACATTAACCGGCACAGGAAAAATCAAAAGGAAGCATGCGTACAAGAGTCACATCCTGACGAAAAAATCAATCAAAAGGAAAAGAAATCTTACGCATATCACCACTGTGGACAAATCTGATCACGACCGCGTTCGTGAAATGCTCAGAGCGTAACCACTATTGTTTAACCCGCGAAACAGCATTAAGTTCCCAGTGAAACGGGACGCTGTGAGCAAAAAAAAATTAATTAAAAATGCCAAGATCAGTAAATCATGCAGCATCAAGGGCGAGAAGGAAAAAGGTTTTAAAACTCGCCAAAGGTAACTTCCTCCAGAGAAAAAATGTATGGACCGTTGCCAAGAACACCGTCGAAAAAGGCTTACAATACGCCTATCGCGATCGCAGAAACAAAAAGAGAAGCTTCCGTGGCCTCTGGATTACCCGCATCAATGCAGGTGTTCGTGAATACGGACTTTCTTATTCTGTTTTCATCGGAAGACTTGAAAAAAACAACATTAAAATTAACCGTAAGGTATTAGCTGACCTCGCTATGAATAATCCCGAGGCTTTCAAAGCTATTGTTGAATCGGTGAAATAGATTTTGTTGTATATCACTAGGGAAAAGCCTGCTTTCGAGCGGGCTTTTTTATTGCAATATCATGCCTTCGGCAAGTATAAAATGTGTTTCAATTACAGTTTTATTGTTGCTGCGATTTTTTGGATGGATGCTTTGTTGACAGTTTCCATTTGGGGAACATGGAATAATATTTTTTCGCATGAGATTTTTCGAATGATGGACTCTGATTCCAAGTTTGGTTCGCCGCTGAAAACAATTCCTTTTACATGAATCCCGCGCTGCTTAAGCAATTCGAGCGACAGCAATGTATGGTTAATACTTCCAAGATAATTCTTAGAAACAAGTATAACTTCAAAACCCAAAACAGCAATCAGATCAATCATCAAGTTTCCGTGCATATTCAGCGGTACCATCAACCCTCCTGCTCCTTCGATAATGAGTGAGTTTTTAGTTTTTGGCTTTACAATTTTATCAATATGAATATCAATATTTTCTTTTGCTGCTGCTGCATGCGGAGAAAGTGGTTCGCGTAACAGATAAGATTCAGAATGAAATTTCGAAACCGTATTTGAGATAAGGCTGCGAACAAAAGCTGTATCCGTTCCTTCTATACTTCCCGACTGAACGGGCTTCCAGTAATCAGCCTTTAGTGCTTCCACCAAAACTGCAGAAACAATTGTTTTACCAACACCCGTTCCAATGCCCGTTACAAAATAAAATTTTTCCATTTATGAAAGCTTTTTGATCACTTCGGCCAAACCGGCAATTTGATTTTCGGAATTAAACGAATGAATGCAAATTCTCAGACGTTCCTTCGCACGTGGGACAGTTGGACTTTTGATGGCACGTACATCATAACCAGCCTTTTGAATTTGTTCTGCAAAAGCCGTCACACGTTGGTTTCCGCTTACGTGCAGCACCTGAATCGGCATCAGAGAATCGCCCAGTTTGCCACAGCTAACGCCCTGAATCATTTTTCTGAAATAAGAAATATTGGAATTAAGCTGAACCGGATTGTTTCTGTCTTCAGCTAACTGTTCATAGGCACACTTTATGCAAAGCAAACTATGCATAGGCAATGCAGTCGTATATATAAACGAACGAGCGAAGTTGATTAAAAATTTTCGTAGCAATGCACTACCAAGCACGATTGCACCATGGCATCCCAGGGCTTTTCCGAATGTATGAATGCGAGCAAAAACTTTTTCCTGCAGTTTTAATTCCGAGACGAGCCCCATGCCACCGGGTCCGCAAACACCTGTTGCATGCGCTTCATCGACGATCAGGTTGGCACGGTATGGTAAAGAAACGTCAATCATTTCTTTCAGCGGAGCCACATCACCATCCATGGAATAGACCGATTCTACAGCGATGTAGATTGTTCCAACGGCATCTTTCAAACGTTCTTTCAGATGATTGATATCGTTGTGGCGGAAAGAAAATGAATCAGCAAAGCTAAGCCGGATTCCATCGCGGATAGATGCATGCACATATTCATCGTATAAAATTGTATCCCCACGCTGGGGAACCGAAGCGAACAAACCGATGTTGGCATCGTACCCTGAATTAAAGATCAATCCGGTTTCGGCCTGGTGACGGGTGGCGATCCATTGTTCCAATTCTTCAGTAAAAGCAGTATTTCCTGAAAGCAGGCGTGAACCAGTAGATCCTAACACATTCAGTGAATATTTTGATGAACGATCGCGCAATTCCGGGAGGCGGGCATAGCCGAGATAATCGTTGGAACAAAAATCAACAAGATTTTTTTGAACGACAAGATTACGCAGTGCGTGATCAATCTCGCGCTGAACAAGCGCTCGCTTCATGGAGGAATCGGCAGGAAACAGGATCATACTTTTTTAAGATTTAATAATTCAAAAAGACGGTTGTCTAATTCATCACCCATGTTGGGAGTTGTCAGCAATTTATCTCCGCCGAAAATCGAATTGGCTCCTGCGAGATAACACAATGCCTGCGCTTCATTCGACAGGGTTGATCTTCCTGCAGCCAGACAAATATTGGATTGCGGCATCAGAATTCTTGCGCATGCAATCATTCGTACCATTTCGAAAGAAGATATGGGCTTATAAGATTCCAGTGGTGTACCGCTGACAGGAACCAGCATATTGAGCGGTACCGAAAATGGATGAACAGGAAGTGTAGCAAGGGTGTGCAGAAAATCAATCCGATCGTCTTCGGTCTCTCCCATTCCGATAATTCCACCGGAACAAACACTCATACCACCTTCAATAATTGCGTTTATAGTTTCGATTCTCTCACTGAATTTTCGGGTTGTAATGATGGAAGGATAAAAACGTTCGGATGTATCGATGTTATGATTATAGGCTGAAAAGCCTGCGTTTTTAAGCGATTCAATTTCTTCCTTTTTCGCCATGCCCATGGTGCAGCACACATCCAAACCCAGCGTCCTGATTTGTCGGCCAGCTTCAAGAATCATTTCAAAATCCTTGTTAGGAACAACTCTGGTACCGGAAGTACTTAAACAAACTCTTGAAACACCTTTCTCTTTTGCTTCTATAGCCTGATCAACAATTTCCTTAACCGAAGAAAGTTTTTCAGGATTGACAGACGTTTTATAACGGGATGATTGAGCACAATATGCGCAGTCTTCAGAGCATGCTCCGGTACGCACAGATATCAGAACGGAAGATTTAATTTTTTCGGGGTTGTGATTTTCCCGATGCACCGTCGCAGCACTAAAAATTAGTTCAAATAACGGAAGAGAAAAAATCTCCTTTACTTCACCCCTTGTCCAGTCGTTTCTCATCGTTTGATCATTCAAAATATTCAGCAAAAATACACAAAGTCTTTGAAACAAAGGAGATCAGAAAAAACACCCACTATCTTCCAAAAATAGGTCAGAATCCTCGCTGATGCACAAAAACAGACTAGAAAAGACGGGTATTCGTAATTTTTGTGTATATTCGGGGTAAAATTCTTTAATAATGTGTGCAACCATTTCACAAGAGATCTGTCTTGGTTATATACAATCTGATTGCAGCGTTATTTTAGAACAATTGTTCTTGTTTCTTTTATAATAATCCTTCATGATATCAGACAAAGAACTGGTACGCAAATGTCTTGAGCAGGACCCTGCAGCGCAGGAACTCCTATACAGGCGTTTTGCCTCTAAAATGCTGGGGGTTTGTCTGCGCTATGCCCGTGACCGAATGGAAGCCGAAGATATTTTACAGGATGGTTTCGTCAAGGTTTTTAACAAACTGGTTGATTTCAGAGGCGATGGGTCGCTGGAAGGCTGGGTAAGGCGCATCATGGTGAACAGCGCCATCAATGCTTATCATTCCAACCTGAAGTATCTTCAGAACATTGAAATTGAAAATGCAAAGCTGGGCGATAGCGGACTTTCCGATTTTAATGCATTGGACAGTATTTCGGTAGAAGAAATGCTCAAACTGGTGCAGGAACTCCCGGAAGGTTACCGTATCGTTTTTAACATGTATGCCATTGAAGGTTATTCACACAAAGAAATCGGAGGAATGCTGAATATTACAGAAAGCACCTCCAAATCACAGTTATCAAGAGCACGCGTTACGTTACAGAAAAAATTGTTGAAGTTAAATCCATTGATCTATGAAAAAACAGCATGACCATAAGGTTGACGAGTTGTTTAGCAAGTCGCTCGGGGGACTTACAAAAGAGCCTGGCGACAAAGTTTGGCTGAACATCAAAAGCCAGTTACCGGCAGGAACGGGCTTACCCAATGGCAGCGGCGGATTCAGAATCATTCCTGATTCCGGCACCTTTTTTACTATCACAGGAATATCCTTATTTCTGACTGGTCTGGGCACTTTTTACATACTTAACAAGCCCGTTTCTGCAGATAAAATGAATTATACTGCAGAAAAAATCACACTGAACAAACAAATGGTTGCTGATGTGCCTGCTGCAACTCCTGATCAGAAGAATACTCCTTCATCAGACGTAAATTCCGATATTCAAAACAAAAATATTCCACAAAATACGGTTCCTTTAAAAATTAACAACTTCAACCCTGTAACGCCTAAAAATAATGTAACTGCTCAAAATAATAATCCCTTAAATTCTAATACTACTACTATTGATAAAAAGAATCCCGTTAATTCAAATGCAGATTTTGATAATCCTGTTGCGGCTTTGAACACAAATGGAAATTCTGCTTCTTTGAATTCTTCAGACAATTCTAATACAACACAAAATTCGAATGCAGCTTTTCTTTTAAATAAATCCAATTCAGGAATCAATTCTCTTCCTGTTGAAAATGCATTCTCTTATGCCACTGAGCCTTTGAATAAGATGTCGGCAAAGTATCCTTCTTTTGGATTTGAATATCCATCCTCATTGAATCCTTCAACAACCAATTCGTATCGCAAGCCTTCGAGCCTGTTGTCCAGATTTTCGGTTGGGGCCTATTTTCTCCCGGAATTTCATTACAACCTGAATGATCCCAAATCTGATTTCACAGATGTAAGAACAACCGCTTCACCTTTGTTATCGCTGGGATATGATGCGAAAAATCTGTTTGTAGAAGCCGGTGTTGGAATCAATAAGTTTTCTGATAACGTAAACAATCATCTTCACTATTCAAGCATTGACCTGGTTGGAGCATATTTTGAAGTTGATTCTATTGATTTCGATATGGTGTGGATTGACTCTCTCGATTGTTATGTTCCTATTGTTGATTCCATGTATAGTCATCAGGTTTTGTTATATGATAAATTCAATCATGAAAGAGATGAATACACAAAACGTAATTTTTCATACATTCAAATCCCTGTTTCAGTAAGCTATCGCAAGTACTTTGGGAAATTTGGAGTCAGTGCGGGTGCCGGATTGAATTTTTCTATTCTGATGCAAAAGAAAGAAACAACACTTCCTGTAAACAATGAGATCACGATGATTTCTCACGATAAAAACGAATCTGCACTGGTTAAAACAAGCACGCAGCTATTCGGAACCATCGGATTCAGCTATGCGATTTTGCCAAGTATGAACTTCGTTATTGAGCCACAAATGCGTTACTATTTGAAGTCGATGTATCAAAGCGATGGAGTCAAAACGAAAACACCTTTTAGTTTTGGAATACGAACCGGAATTACAATTAACCTTTAAAAGAGTTCTTATGAAAAAATTTCTATTTCCATTCTTGCTTTTAATTTTACCGGTAATTCTTTTCGGTCAGAACAAGGTTATTATTTCAGGCACTGTTACTAATAGTTTCAATTCTCAACCGGTAAAACATCATGAAGTATTAATAAAATCTGACCCTGCACAAACCAGTGGTTTCGATTACAATCATTCGGTATTCACCAACCATCAGGGTATTTTTGCTGATACATTTCTTACAAGTTATGAAAAAGGGGATCTAATCGTATACATATATGATTGCAACAACAACAAAGACTCAGCAAATATTTCATTTGCATTAACCAATTTGCATCAGGCCATAAATTTTACTATTTGCGACAGCGGAATTTTCTTCACTAACTGTGACGCACAGTTTACATACAGCATTGACACAATTTATCAGAACACTGTTCACTTTTTGGGTACGGCAACGGGTGGCGGTAATTTTGGATATTCCTGGAATTTTGGAGATGGCACTACCTCTACTTTACAATCTCCGACCCATGTATATCCGAATAACGGTCTGTACTATGTGAGTTTTATTGCAAATTCTCCTTATTGTATTGATTCAGCATATACTTATGTGAACCTTCAAAACCCATCGCCTTGTCAGGCGCAATTCACTTATACTGTCAATAATCTATTAGCGTCATTCAACAGTTTGATATACGGGAATTACACCCAAATTGAATGGGATTTCGGGGATGGCTGTTTTTCGAACGACACATGCCCGTCTCACACATATACTTCTCCAGGGTTTTATCAGGTATGTTTAAGCATTTATAATAGTTATACTGGTTGCTCGGATAATTTTTGTATTCCTTTAGAGATTGGAATCATCGTAAATTATGATTTGTGTGGTCAGGTTTTCGGCACAGTTTATCCTATCAGTGAAGGAATAGCACACTTATTCAGAAAAATGGGAAATAGTCTTTATTATACTTCCAGTTGTACTTTTTCCACGAACGGCTATTATTGGTTTCACCAGATTCCTGCTTCTGAATATGTCGTTTTCATTGATCCACTGGCAACAGTATCCAGCGAAATTTTATGCCCGGGATATTTAGGGGATGCTTTGCGCTGGCAGAATTCGCCCAGCATAAATGTTAATCATAATATTTATGATGCCGATATTAACCTTCTTCCAATTGAGCCTACTTACGGAAGCTGTTCTGTAAGCGGGAATATCGTGTCTGGCCCCGATTACATCCCGCCTTTTGGAAGTATCCTTTCACACAATCTGATTTATCTTTTTAATACAAATTGGGAACCTGTTGCTTTTTGCTTTACATCACCTGATGGAAGTTTTTACTTTAATAATATTGATTACGGAACCTATTACCTTACTGCCGAAATTACCGGAAGATATTCGGATGTAATTACAATTACACTTTCTCCAGGCATTCCTGTAATTAACAATCTCTCCCTTTTACTGAATGGCCCGATGGGTATAACCGAAGTAGTTGACAATTCATTTTCAGGTGCAATTGTTTTCCCAAATCCGGTTGTTAATGAAGCGAATCTCAACATCAATATTATCTCCGAAGGAAAATATTCTTTTCAGATTATCAATATGACCGGTGCTGTGCTTTATAAAGAAACACAAATTCTGAGTAAGGGAAATCACAAGCTGACTTTTGATACAAAAGAATTTTCGCAGGGAGCCTATTTGATCACAATCATTAAAAGTGACAGCAAGCAATTCCAGGCAATACGTTTTATAAAATAATTGTTACTGCCTGACGATTTTTTTAAACGCATTCATTTTCTGATTGCGTATTGACAAAAAGTATATCCCTTGTGGCAAAGCGGATGTGTTTACACGAATCGTTTTATTATCCAATTTCAAAAGATCACAATTCATTTTCTGCCCGGTAGTATTATACATTTCAATCTGAAAATCTTCATTTGAAATAGAAAAATGAATGAATGTAAAATCAGCAACAGGATTTGGTGCAATCTGAATCGTTTGTTCTGACAGTATTTCATTCACTCCATAATTTGTTGAGTACACAACTTTCCAGCCCTGCGCATGATTTGTAGCGTTAGAAGTAAATGCAATCAGCATTTGCCCGTTATTCGCATAAATGCTTGGTGGCAGAGTATTTCCTGAATACGTTCCCAACAATGTAGAAGGCACTGTTGTCGGGTCGTATACTTTCATCATATCATCGGCAATATCAAATTCCAGAAATTCAAGTTTAACGGAAACACTTCCCAGTCCCGGGTTTATCAGCCAGCGACAGTTACTGTTTGCGTTGTAAACATTTACACCACTGCCATCCGAAATAGTATCTGTAGCGGCTATAACATTGGTTAGTGCTGAACAATATACAGGATACACACTTTTGTATGTCATAAAAAACCCGTTCGATTCCAATGCAGCATCAGAAACAAATTTTACAAAAGCAACATCGGATGTTGAGGAAAATGAAGCAGGTAAAGTTGAGCCGGAATATTTACCCAGCAAGACCGCTGAAGCATCAACTCCATTGTAAACATAAACTGTATCACCGGCAGCCAGATTCATGTAGCTAAAAGTAAAAGTAAGATTGCTGATATTAGCGGTTGGCTGAATAAGCCAGCGGCAATCGGCATTTGGCAAATAATTCTCAATACTGCTTCCATCAGTCATCGATCCGGTAGTAGCGGTTAAGGTGTCATTGCCACAATAAAGCGGAAAGGTATATAAAGATGTATCAGGAAACATATCAGGGATAACTTCCTGACCGTAATTAAAATTATATCCTGAGGGATTCAGATTATTTGTATAAAAATATCCGTCATAACTTCCGCCCCAGCCCCAGTTGAAATGATAATAACCAGTGCCCTGATACCCGTCACACACAAATGCATGTCCGTTTGTCCCTACCTGCCCTGCAGCCCATCCTGCGTAATACATAGGTCGTTTCTGATCAAGGTTCGTCGTTAATAAACTATCCCAATTGTAAGTTACACTATCACGAAAAACATACTGGGTAGAAGGCTGATATTTAAAATAATCTCTGAGAGCCAGCGCAGCATGATGATTATACATTCCTGAACCGCTGGGCCCATACACCATATCCACAGCAACACCGCAATGGAAAAGCATTTCGGCAACTGCAGCATTGTTTTCCATTAAAGAATTGGTCATTTCATTCCAGCGATAAGTCGTTGCAGAAAAATCAGCAGAGATAGTTCCGTAGGTAGCATGCGTGTATGAATAAGAGCCCAGGCCTGTTTCCGGCCAGCGATAAAAATACATTAGTTGTCCCATGGCAGTAGCAACGCATCCCGCATAGGCTCGTCCACCAGGGCCAGCAGGATCTACAGGACAAGCACCATTATAGTATATGCCCTGATTCCACGTGCTTGTGAGCATAGGTGTAATCGAACGTGTATTCGTCAATATTGGGATTTCATTTTGTGAATACGTTTCCCATTGTGAAGTGATCTGATCAGTCGCCTGTAATTTTTCATTTCTGATTTCATGCAATTGATCTGAATATCTCTTCATCCAAAAAGTGAAGGCCGGATTCTGATCTACCGGCGAGTAATCAGAAGCAAAGGAATACGCAAGAACTGGAACTGAGTTATCATCCCCGGCAACAGCAATAAAGCCAATGGGATTAAAATTAAATACATAATACAAAAGTTGATTTTCACTATCTTTTACTTCATAATGCATTCCCTTTATACTAAATGCACCCTGGGTTTTAGTTAGTAAATTATGATGAGCAGTATAAAAGTTCTTTGCCACCAGCGAAGCTTTTTTAAGATCAACGGGAGCAGCGGTTAACTTTAATGGGATGATGAACCACAGAATAAATCCTGCAGCAGAAAATAAAAAAATTCTCATAATTACTTAATTGAAATTTTTATTGTATTCACTGAACTTTTGCCAGTCAAACGCAAAATGTATAGGCCTTTGCAAAACGAAGAAACATCAACTGCATGCTCTATGGAATGCATCTCGTATTGATAAATCACTTTACCGGTCATATCAACAATCTCCAACATTACAGGCAGATCAGCATGTTCCTGTATATTTACCTGAACACTATTTTGAGCAGGGTTCGGATAAACCATAACCGATGATAAAGAACCTGATTCATCGATCCCGTTGTAAATATTATACGAGACTTCCCAGCCTTGAAAATTATTACTACTGTTGCTGTGAAATATCAGCATCACTTTGTTTGAAAGAGTGAAAATATCAGAAGGGACAGTATTTCCTGTAAAAGACCCCAGCAAAGCTGGCGGGTTGGTGAGTGAGTTGTATATTTTCAGATAATCTGCTCCTCCTTCTGTTTCAAAATTATTGAAATGTATAGCCAACCCAGGTGCACCCGGAGGGCAAATAAACCATTTGCAGTTGGAGTTGATATTATAATTATACACACCACTTCCATCATCGAACACTGCGGAATTCATTGTCAGTGTATCAATTCCAGAACAGTACACTGGCAAAACGCATTTGTAAGTAGCCAGAAATCCATCGGCAGAACCAGAAGCATCAGAAGTAAAAGTCACAAACATTTTATCTCCTGTCGACTGTATCTGGGTCGGCATTGTATCACCCGAAAACGTTCCAATCACTGGAGAAGAAGCATTGGGACCATCATATACAGTAACAAAATCATGCAGATATTCGGTTTTAAAACTTGAAAAGTTCAATGTAATATAATCAACGTTATCCTGTGGATCAATGAGCCAGGAACAATTTGCTCCGGCAGTATAATCAAGGTTTCCACTTCCATCGGCAAAGGTACCTGTCAGAGATTGAAAAGTTGAATTTCCGATGCAATAGTTTGGATAGGAAGCCATATCCGGATGGAAATTTACAACAGCCTGTTCACCATCGATAAAGTTATATCCACTCGCAGTCAAAGCATTCAAGTAAAAGAATCCGTTTGAGGAACCACCCCAACCCCAGTTCATGTGAAAAAAATCGGTTCCCTGATAGCCGTCACAAACCCATGAATGACCGCCGTTTCCTCCTGCATCAAAACCTGCATAGTCAATAGGCCATCCATTATCAATATTTTCAATCAGAATACTATCCCATTCAACTTCTGAGAAATCATCTTTATGCAAAAGCACGGCATCAGAAGAATAACCAAAGTGAGAAATAATTGCAGGCGGAACATCCCACATGTATGCACCCGAACCATTGGCTCCATACATCATTTCTACAGAGACACCACAATGATATCCAATTTCAGCAACTTCGTCATTAGGACCCGTAAGTGAATTGGTCATGCTGTTCCAGTCATAGGTAGCTGCAGAATAATCTACAGAAAGAGTTCCATAATCAGAAAAATAACTACTGGATCCAATGCCGTGTTCAGGGTATCGGTAATAGTACATAATCATAGCCATCGCAGTAGCAACACATCCAACCAATGCATGACCTGATGGTCCAAATTGATCTTCCGGGCAAAGCGCATTATAATGCCCACCCTGATCCCAGTTGCATGGTAACAAAGGGCCACCCGATGTGCCAGCTTTCATTTCGGAAACAATTTTGTTATCCAGTTGCTTCCAGGCATCTGCAATTCTTTGGTCAGCTGCAATACTATTTTTTCGTATAGAAATGATTTCGTTTTTCTTTTTATTCATCCAGTACAAAAATGTCTCTGGCTGATTATTTAAATCAAAAGAGCTTTCGAAGGAATAACCAATGATTGGATAAGCAGCATCATCAGCAGAAACAATTACAAAACCCTGATGATCGAAAACAAATGTGTAATAACAAGGCTGGTCATTATCTTTTTCAACCGATACAGAAGTCACAACAGGGTTGGCTTCCCGATAAAGTGGTGCATTCGGATAATGGGTTCGGAAAAAAATACTGCATTATTTTCAGCCCTTTGAACATCTACAAATTCTGCACGCACACTGGCCGAAATACAAACAAGCAGGGATATACAAAGCATCCCTTTTCTTAAAATATTCATCGTTGAATAATCATTTTTTTGGTAAACATATCTTTGCCAATAGAAACTTTAACAAAGTAAATTCCTTCAGCGAGTGAAGATACATCAATTATTTTCTGATTACTTCCGCTGGTATTCCTCATGATTTCTTTATAAACAGGTTTCCCGAGAAGATCAACTATATTAATTTCAACGTTGGAAGAAACAGGAACATCAATGCTGAGCGTAAAGTTCTTAACAGCAGGAACAGGGTATACATAAATGGAGGGTTGTAATTCATTTGTTTCTTCAATACCCACTGTAGAATTATAGACTCCAGTAAAACCAGCAAATTGGTTCGTTGCATTCGAATTGAACATAACCATCATCTGGCTGCAATTACAACTTACCTGAGCAGGAATAGAAGTCCCTGAAAATGTTCCCAACAAAACAGATGGAACAGAAGAAGAGTTATACACCTTCACCAAATCAACGCCGGATTCGGTATTAAAATCTGTAAAGTTCAATGTTATCGAAGTTGCTCCTGCCGGTGATATCTGCCATTTGCAGTTTGAATTTGCATTATAGTTATTTGTACTGCTGCCATCTGTAAATGTACCACTGGAAGTAGTCAGCGTTTGAACACCAGTACAATAAACGGGCATAAAAGCCTGATAGGAAGCAAACCATCCTGTTGACTGCGTTGTGGAATTGCTTGTGAAACGAACAAGCATTTCAGGACCTGTTGATGAAACGGCTGCTGGCAATGTTGCACCAGAATAAGTTCCCAAAACAAGCGAAGAAGTGGAATTACCATCATACACAGTAACCAAATCACTTCCACTTTCTGTATCAAACTGATTAAAGGTAAGTGTAATTTTATCAACAGTAGCACCCGGAGAAATCAGCCATTTGCAATCGGAGTTAGCCTGATAATTATTAGGTCCGCTACCATCGGCAATCGTACCAATCATTCCGGTAACATTTGTTGTTCCTGTGCAATATGTGGGATAACCTGTTGTAACAGGAAATGCATTAACAACAGCACCCTGCCAGCTTGAAAAATTGTAACCGGGTGCATTGAGATTATTCAGATAAAAATAACCATTTCCACTTCCGCCCCAGCCCCAGTTCATGTGAAAATAATCTGTTCCCTGATACCCGTCGCAAACCCATGCATGACCACCACTACCATCATATCCACTGTATAACATAGGATGTTTTGCATCGAGGTTAGTCCTCAGCAATGCAGTCCAGTTTGCTTCGGTATAATTATCCTTACTTTCATCGCTGATTGTGTTGGAGTATTTAAAATGATTAGTCATAGCTGACGCCGCAGTGCCAACAGAAGCACCTGATCCGGATGCAGAGTAATCCATATTCACAGTAACACCACAATGATAAATAAGAGTATTAACGGGTGGATTGGTAGTCATTACAGAATTTACCATTCCATTCCAGTCATAGGTTGTTGTTCCGGGGTTCACAGAAAGAGTTCCGTAATTTGAAGAGTATGTATGTGAACCAACTCCCTGCAAAGGCCAGCGGTAGTAATACATAATCATTGCCATTGCGGTTGCAACACAACCAGCATATGCACGTCCACCAGGACCAGCAGCATCGACAGGACAATACAAATTATACATGGCATCCTGATTCCAGTTGGATAAGCATAAAGGAGTTACTGCTTTACTATCCTTCTGATCCGTAAAACCAATTGTTTTGTATCGCTGCCACATATCTGCAATTTCTGCATTTGCAGAAACACCTTTGGTTTTGTTGTAACTGATCTGCATTTTGTATTGTTCAATCCAATAAAGGAATTCTGGAGACTGATTATCGCGGGAATAGGAGCCTTCAAAAGAATAACCTAAAAAAGGATATACAATATCATCCGCTGCTATCAAAACAAATCCGCCATTATTAAAATTAACCCCATACAAAACAATTTCACCTGCAACACTTTCAGAGATTACTTCACGCACACTGACATCTGCATATTTTATAGTTTGCAGCGCAGAAGCTTTAGAAAACCAAAAATTACGGGCCAGATTTTTTGCAGTTAAAACATCAACTTGAGCTGCATTGGAGAAGCCAAATGATAATAATAATAAACCTGCGATGAACAATTTTTTCATACTGATATTTTTAGGTTATTTAGTTGCTTTTTTCTATTCAAGAACGAGTTTAACCGAGTTTACACCCTTTGTAGTAGTAATATTCAGGAAGTACACACCCGATGAAAGATTGCTTACATCAACCTGTTGATTGTACTGCTCCATATTTTTTTGAACAGGAATTGACATCATTTCTTCACCTAGAATGTTACTCAGTTTTATAGAAACAAGTTCTGAATTCTGAAGACTGAAAGAGAAATTGAAATTTTTATCGGCAGGATTGGGATACAGAGATAAATTATCAACGCCGCTCAGTTCTTCCATTCCTGTAATAATTGTATAGTATGCTTTGAATCCGGGATAAGCATTACTTGTATTGGAAGTAAACTGAACACGCATAGAATTACAATTGCAGCTCACATTGGCTGGCAAAGTACTTCCTGTTAAAGTCTGAATTAAAGTGGATGCCTGTGCATTGAATACTTTCACAAAATCTTTGTTTTGTTCAATATCAAATTCAAGAAAATGCAATGTAATTTGTGTGGCATTTGCAGGGTGAATTAACCATTGGCACGAACTATTGTTAGTGTAATTATAAAGTCCGCTACCATCTTCAATTGTATCCTGAACATTGGTCATATCGGTTGTACCGGAACACCAAAGTGGAAAGTAAGCCTGATAACTTGCAAACCAGCC
>JAZDMK010000235.1:0-20203 GCA_043800975.1 Bacteroidota bacterium
CAGTTTTACTGGTATCTTTTTTTACAGAGTCTTTTACAACAATCGGTGCCGCATTTTTATTTCCTTCCACTTTAAAAGAGAACTTTGACTTGCCACTCAAACACATATTCTCATCACACGTCTGATATTCAACTTTACCTGAAATAGTAAATGCTTCCGGTGACAAGACTTTTATTTTTTGCTTAAAAACAACTTTTCTTTCTTTAAAAAAACGAACCATTACATTAAATACATCATCCATTACTTCTTCCGGCTTAGGCTCCATAACTTTTCCCTGAATACTGTATTCATTGGTTTTCGTAAAAGTAAAAACCGTTGGAAGCGGTCCGCCTTTCGAAGTGTTCTGTGAATACAAGTGCCACTTATCATCAATGGATGCTGTAAAAACCAATTCAGCTTCTTCTTCACCAATTCGATTGACTTTAAAAGACCATTTTGCATGATCCGGTTGCATCTGTGCAAACACCTGCTGTGAAAGGGCTGTGAAAAGGATGGATAGGCTGACGATGAGCCCGGCAAAGAAACTTTTCTTCATAACAATTTCGTTTTGCGCAAAATTATATCATTTTTTACATATAAAAAACTAAATATGTAATTTTCGCATCATAAAATTAAATATGGTTACTTTTGCAATACATTATATAAAAGATGGAAGAAGAAAAAAAGCCGGATTCAGCGCTGAAAGTGAATGATGGAATTGAACAGCCTTCTTCATTAAATGAAGATGTTGTCAAAAAAATCCGGCAAAACAGAAAGAAAGAACTGAATGCAGAGGCTTACATTGAGGGTATACTTTCTCACGACCGCGTAATGCTTAGCCGCGCGATAACCCTTGTTGAGAGTACGCTTCCAAAACATCAGATAATTGCGCAGGAAATAATTGAAAAGTGCCTACCTCATTCTGCAAATTCTATACGCATTGGTATTACGGGTGTTCCGGGCGCAGGCAAAAGTACTTTTATTGAAGCTTTTGGGAAACATCTTACAAGCATCGGACGCAAACTGGCAGTACTGGCTATTGATCCCAGCAGTCAGTTTACAAAAGGAAGTATCCTTGGTGATAAAACCAGAATGGAATATTTATCTACAGACCCTAATGCTTTCATTCGCCCTTCACCGTCAGCAGGATCTTTGGGAGGTGTAGCCCGAATGACGAGAGAGTCAATCATATTATGTGAAGCAGCTGGTTTTGATACAATGATTGTAGAAACGGTTGGCGTTGGTCAGTCGGAAACAGCCGTCAATGCGATGGTTGACTTTTTTTTATTATTAATGATTGCCGGAGCGGGAGATGAATTGCAGGGCATCAAGCGTGGAATCATGGAAATGGCCGATGCTATTGTCATTAACAAAGCAGACGGAGAAAATAAAAACAGAGCTTTAATTGCAAAATCTGATTACGCCCGTGCAGTAATGTTATTTCCTCCAACTGAAGCTGGCTGGGAGACACAGGTTGATGTTTGCTCATCGATTACCAAAGAAGGCATTGGCAATGTGTGGGGGATTGTATTGGATTATTGCGAGCACACAAAGAAAAACGGATATTTTGAAAAAAAGAGAACACATCAGGCATGGCAGCGAATGATTTTTGCCATTCAGGACAAGATGGACGACAGTTTTTTTAACAATACTAAGGTAAAAGAAATCCTTCCCAGCGTAGAAAAAGAGCTTTATGGCGGAAAAATCAGCTCATTTATAGCAGCGCAACGCCTATTGGACGCATATTTCGGAAGTTTCAAAAAATAAGGGTTTTCCCTGATTCATACGTAATCTAACGTAATTACCTTTCGGTACGCAACCCTGCAGGGTTAATGCTGTCTTAATTTTTATGAAGTGCTTATTATTCATCGACTTCAAAAAAATCATAAGGCTAAACCGAATTAAAATTCACATATTATGAAAAGATCCGGGCAAATAACGAAACCTTGCTTTAGTACTAAAGCGTATAACGAGATACTTTTTTACAAAACTAAACTGAACTATATGGTTCGAAGATTATTTTTTCTTACGATAATCGCTTTGGGATTGGGGCTTCAGGCATCAGCCCAGGCTCCTGTTGCGAATTTTTCAGCCACCCCGACCAGTGGTTGCGGTATTTTGGTAACAACCTTTACTGATCTTTCCACAAACACACCTACTTTATGGTCTTGGAATTTCGGAGATGGCACAGGTCTTTCCTCTTCACAAAACCCAACCCATGCCTACACAACACCTGGGACTTATACAGTAACACTTACTGCAACCAATGCTTCCGGATCAGATGTTGAGACGAAAGTAGCCTTTATTCATGTGTATAAAATTCCCGTTCCAAATTTTACAGGAACTCCTGTTTCTGGTTGTGCACCATTATTAGTAAATTTTACTTCTACTGTAACATTGGGTGATGCTCCTATCACATCCTATCAATGGGACTTTGGTGACGGAGGAAACAGCAATTTGCAGAACCCTTCACATGTATATTTAAATCCGGGTACATACAGTGTTTCTCTTACTGTAACGGATGGGAACGGTTGTTCGAAAAACGTTATTAAGAACGCCTATATAAATGCGATTCTGAAACCGACAGCTTTGTTTACAGTTTCAAACAATATGGCCTGTTCAGCACCCTTAACGGTTAACTTTACCAACACATCTATTGGTAGTGGATTAACCTATCAGTGGTTTTTTGGAGACGGAGGAACATCCACCCAGCAAAGCCCAAGTCATACATATAATTCCGTCGGGAATTTCACTGTTATGCTTATTGTAAACAAGGGCGGATGCAAAGATACTATTACGATACCCATGGCTGTTCAGATCGGAACATTTACAACTAGTTTTTCTGCAACTCCCACCAGCGGTTGCGTTGGCGCCAACATAAGTTTTACTGACACATCAACCCATGAAATGGCCTGGGATTGGGATTTTGGAGATGGCTCACCCCATGGTACTGTCCAGAATCCTGGTCACGTATATAACACTCCCGGAACATACACGGTTACTCTGATTGCTACAAATACGATGAGTTGTATTGACACCGTAAAAAAGACTAACTACATCACAATTTATGGTTTACCCAATGTAAATTTTACTTCGAATGACAGTATCGCTTGTACAGTTCCCTTCACTGTTAATTTTACAAATCTGACGCCCAATACCGTTAACTGGCTTTGGAGTTTCGGAGATGGCGCGACCAGTGTACTTCAAAACCCATCTCACACTTATACTTTGCCGGGTCAATACTCTGTAGCACTTGTGGTAATCGACAATCATGGCTGTCAAAATCAAATAATCAAAAACTATTATATTGAGATTGAGTATCCTGTAGCTGCAATGAATGCAGTTCCAAGACAGGGCTGTATTCCACTTTCAGTTCAGTTTACAAACACCTCAACATCAAATTTCCCGATAACAAACTGGGTATGGAATTTTGGAGATGGTACACCTGTAAGTAACCTGCAAAATCCTGTTCATGTTTATACCGATTCCGGCTCATATACTGTTTCATTAATTATTACCAACAGCAAGGGATGTAAAGACACGATAGTAATGACGAATTACATCACTCCGGGTATACATCCGGTTGCCAATTTTGCTGCTGGCGACACGGTAGGTTGCCATCAATTTCAAGTAGTATTCTCTGATTCATCTAGCAGCTATGTAAATTACTGGCACTGGGATTTTGGAGATGGAGGAACATCAAATTTAGAAGATCCTCAGCACACGTACGCAGACACCGGGTTTTTCAGTGTTGAGCTCATTGTTGGCCATAATGGTTGTTATGACACATTAAAAAAAGTAGATTATATCCACGTACTTCCACCAAAACCAATGTTCACTGCTTTACCCATTATTTGGTGTTATTATCCTGACACAGTCCAATTTATTGATCAATCTCAAGGAGCAACAACCTGGTATTGGGATTTCGGTGATGGAAGTACTTCTAATCTTCAAAATCCAGTTCACATATATTTAAATCAGGGCTTTTATCATGTCAAATTGGTAGTTACAAACCCTAACGGGTGTAAAGACTCATTAACGTATCTGAATTACATAAGGATTTCAGAACTTATTCCTGATTTTAATTCTATACCCAATCCTATTTGCCAGTACCAGAATATAAATTTTAATGATCTGTCCTATGCCAACACATCTGTTGTAAGTCATTTCTGGGATTGGGGCGATGGATTTACTTCAACATTGGGAACGCCTAGTCATGTTTATACAGATTCAGGAACATACACTGTAACATTAATTGTTACTGATCAACTAGGCTGTATGGATACAATTATTAAAACTGACGAAATTAAAGTCTGGCCTCTTCCCTCACCACAGTTTGTAGCAGACACAACCATTGGATGTACGCCATTCCTTGTTCATTTTTCAGATCTTTCATTGCCTCGTGGTGTCGGAACAATAACGGGTTGGTCTTGGAATTTTGGAGATGGAACTCCGGTGAGTAATTTACAAAATCCAACACATATTTATACAACACCCGGGTATTATACGGTTTCACTTACTGTTACAGACTCCAAAGGTTGTGATAGTACCATCACCAAATCAAATTACGTGAAACCCAGTTATCCTTATACAAACTTCACTACTGCATTACCTGTCACTTGCCATTATGACTCAGTCTTTTTTATAAATCAATCATTGGGATTAAGCCTTACCTATGAATGGGACTTTGGTGATGGAAGCCCGCACAGTTTTGATATTAATCCCGTACATTTATATAATGTCTCAGGCACAACTACAATAAATGTTACTCTGACAGCTTCGGATCAAAACGGCTGTGATAGTACAATAGTACTTCCTGTTACCATTTCACGGCCTATTGCTTCACTTACATCCGACAGTGCTCAATCACAATGCCCGCCTTTCTGGGTTCAATTTTATGATGCCTCTACACCTGATGCTGTATCTTGGTTGTGGAATTTTAATGATACAATTAGTGGAATGGCAAATACTTCTGACATTCAAAACCCGCAACATGTATTTTACAATGCAGGCACTTATGATATCACGTTGACGATTACAAATCAGTTTGGTTGTATGGACACTATCACAATGCCTGATTTTATTCAGGTTGATGGCCCAGTTGGCACATTTTCCTATAGTCCACTTGCCGGCTGTATTCCATTATCAGTAACATTTACATCAAATACTCATAATGCAGCCACACTTTTGTGGGTATTTGGAGATGGAAACATTGCATATGGTGACACAGTAGTGTATCAATATACACAAGGGGGAACTTATATACCAGTACTTGTTATGACAGATTCACTGACTGGCCCGCTCGATTCTGTATTGTGCACAGTTACTCTGACCGGACAACAGCCAATCACTGTGATTGATGGTTTCCCGGGATTCTTTGCGGATACAACCTTTTCATGCTTGCCCGGCACATTTAATTTTACTGATACTTCAACAACCACCCAGACAATAACATCCTGGACATGGGACTTTGGTGACGGTGGTGTTAGTGCCATTCAAAATCCTTCTCACTATTATGCTGCACCAGGAGTTTATCCTGTATCGCTTACTATTGGAGTGGATAGTTGTGATTTCACACACACGCAACTACAGTACATAACTATTTTTGATCCGCCTGATATCCTTTTTACTCTTTCAGATTCTAACGGATGCTCTCCCCTTAATGTCGATTTTACTATTATAGACACAACAGTTACTGAAAGTGTTTCATCATGGTTATGGGATTTTGGTGATGGAAGTCCTGCCGATACTACAAAAAATCCTTCGCATTCTTATAATACATCCGGAACATATAACATCAATGTTACTGCAACTTTTACTAATGGATGCTTTGATAATTATGCAGATCCTGTAAACATGACGATTGTTCAAACACCTACTGCACTTTATACAACAGAACAGTCGAATTTCTATCCATTGACCCCCATTGCCTTTATTGATACAAGCCTTGGATCCGTGACAACATGGTATTGGGATCTGGGCGACGGAACAACAGGCACAACACAGGATATTACACATGGCTATCAATATGTAGGAATTTATGATATCTTATTTATTGTCTCTGCCAGTGGTGTATGTTGGGATACACTTCATTCAACTTATGAAGTAAAGGAACGAATTGATATTCCCAATGCCTTTACTCCTGATGGTGATGGAATTAACGATGTGTATATGCGCGGATCCAACCTGATTGTCCTGAATCGTTGGGGCCAGGTACTCTATGAAGGACTGGACGGTTGGGACGGTAATTTTAAAGGCAATGAAATGCCGGCCGGAACATATTACTATATTATAACTCTGGAACAAATAAAAGATAAAATTGAAAAGTATCAGGGTCCTTTGACTCTGATCCGGAAAAACGAATAGCAACGTATGAAAAAGATTACCCTTTTATTATTGATTGTTGTTCCACTTATACTGCAGGCGCAGGATACGAAGCTTCAGAAAGCTGAAACTGCCTGGGACAAAAAAGACTATTATGATGCTGCCATTTTATACAAAGGTGTTTTAAAATCGGAAGGCAACAAACGAAAAACACAAAAATTCAGTTTTATAATCGGGGAGTGTTATCGCTTTGCAAACAACATTAAAGATGCCCGGGCATGGTATGAAAAATCTATCAAAGCCGGAAACACGGATGCTGATGTTACTTCTCGCTATGCAGAAATGTCATTAATGAGCGGAAAGTATGAGGATGCTCTTAATTATTACAAAAAATACAACGCTCTTGTTCCTGAGGACAGCATGAAAACAATGATGAAAATTGAATCTTGTAATTTTGCCTTATCCTGGAAAGGTTACAAATCTCCTTTCAAAGTTAAGGCTGAGAAAAAGCTGAATTCCAAATTCAGTGAATATGGATTGGCAATGGTGAGCGGCGATTTATATTTTGCATCTTCACGTCTTGAAAAAAATGCTACACGGTATTACTCCTATACAGGACAAGGATTTTCTGACTTCTTTGTTTCAAAATGGGATGTAAAAGGCAACCGTTGGAAAAAACCTGAAAAAGCAGAAGGCGGCATCAATTCTAACTTTAACGATGGCTGCATGGCTTATGATCCGACGAGAAAAATTGTTTTCTATACGCAATGTAACGGCTCGGATGGAAAAGATGATTTATGCCAAATCTGGTATTCAAAATTTGATGATAGTTCAAAAATGTGGGAACCAGCGAATCTTTTTGAAATAACCGGAAAAGATTATAGCATAGGACATCCTACATTAACATCGAATGGAAATGTAATGTTTTTTATTTCAAATATGCCACAAGGACTGGGGGGAACTGACATATACATGGTTGAACGAATTGATGACAATACCTGGAGCATTCCAAAAAATCTTGGTCCTACGATTAATACAACAGGTAACGAAATGTTCCCTTTTGTTTCGAACGACACTGCAATTTATTATTCAACAGATGGAAAAGTCGGTATGGGCGGATTAGATATGTTTTGGAGCAAAATCAATAATTATGAATTCTCAGAACCTATAAATCTGGGACCTCCCTTCAATTCTTCTTCCGATGACTTTGGAATTTTAGTTCTGACTTCCGATTCTGGAATGTTTTGTTCGAGCAGATCGGGCGAATCGGGAGATGATGATATTTATTCCTATAAAACTTTTCCTTTTACAATAAAACTTTCAGGAACTGTTGTTGATAAAGACACTCGAAAACCAATTGAAAAATCAATCGTTATTTTAAAAGGAGATAATGGGCAAATAGACTCGACACTTAGTGATTTAAAAGGCTTTTATTCCTTCTCCTCTTTAAAAGCAGAAGTAACCTACAACATTGTTTCATCAAAATTCGGGTATCTGAATGATTCCAAAATACTTTCTACAGTAGGGGTTAAGACGAATCGAAATTTTAATGAGGCAGTAGGTTTTGTAGTGAATTTTGAACTTCAAAAAATTACACATGATGAAATTGAACTGAAAGACATTTATTATGACTTTGATAAATGGGATTTGCGTGACACCTCAAAGGTTCAACTTGACACACTGGTTCTTTTAATGAGTGAAAATCCTGACATCTGTATTATTATTAATTCACATACTGATGAACGCGGCGACTCTGATTACAACATTGAACTATCGAAAAACCGTGCACAGTCTGTTGTTAATTATCTGATCGAACAAAAAGTTGACACAAAACGATTGGGCGCAAAAGGTTGGGGATTTATAAATCCACGAGTTAAGAATGCTAAAACAGAAGAAGAGCACCAGATGAATCGTCGCACAACTTTCAATATTGTCAATGCAACTGAACTTACTTCGGATACTTTAGCGGTAAGGTTTAAAAATATTGAGAACAACATTTCTGTTAACAATCAGAAAAAAGTTGAAAAAGATTTCCTTACTGAATTTGAATTTACTGTACAGATCCACGCTTCTAAAAAAGATATTGATCCAAAATTAAAATCAGATCTTGAAAACTCATTCCCGGGGCAGCCTATCAGCAATATTAAAGAACGTGACGGCACATTCAAATATTTCATTGGTTCATTTACAAATTATGATGAAGCTGCTCAGCTTGAGAATGAATTGAAAAAGATGGGATACAAACCGGTAATGCAGTGTTACATGGGCGGCGAAAAGTTTGATGTAGCCAAAGCACGCAAAATGTTAGAAAATTAAATCCAGATCAGGATGAAAAAGATATTATTCATATTTGCCATTTTCGTAGCAAGCTCGCAACTGAGCGCGCAAAACGATTTTAGGATCAGTCATTTTATGATGAACGAACTCAGCTATAACCCAGCATTTGCAGGCAACTGCCCTGATTTGCAGGCAACGCTTTGGGTTCGCGAACAGTGGACCGGCTTTTCCAATGCACCTTCAACACAAACCCTCACCGGACAAACTTATTTGCCAAAGTACGGTGGCGTTGGTGTTGCGATTATGAACGACCGGTTAGGATTTGAAAAGAATCTTCATTTTAAAGCGCAATACGCATTCCGATACAGAATAGATAAACAAAACCTTTTAGCAATAGGTACTGGCTTAGGATTTCAAAATAAAAATCTGGACGGCACAAAACTGATTTATGACGAGCCTAATGATCCTAACGGAATTTTTACATCGACCAATCACTTTGCACCTACAATGGATTTTGGTGTTCAGTACATTTATAAAGATCTAACCGGAGGTATTTCATACAGCCATGTTCTCCGCGGAAAAAAGGTGCTGATTTTTTTGCTAATCCAAGACACTTTTTTCTGTATGGCAGTTATAAATACAAAGCAACTGAAAAGGTCGATGTAATCCCAGCCATATTTGTGAAAAGCATGGGATTAAAAACACAATATGAAATTAACGGAATGGGAATTTATGATGAAAAATTCTGGGCCGGGATGACATTACGATTCAGAGAGGCATTTATTTGCTTATTTGGCACAAGTTTTACGAGGAATAACAGGAAGTTTGATATCGGTTATTCATACGATTTTGATCTCGGAAAAATTAAATCATACAGTGGCGGATCGCATGAAATTTTATTAAGAGTAACCTTAATTCGTCCCAAATTATCTTATCATTATTACAAAACGCCACGTTTGTTTAACTGACGTTATTTTGCAGTCAACCATAAGAAGCCTCTTTTAATTAATTGAAAGAGGCTTTCTTTTTTCTATTTTTGTACAAACTTCTCTTATGAAAATTCAAGAAATTATTTCATTTCTGGAAACCATCGCACCACTTTCTTTTCAGGAATCATATGATAATTCAGGTTTAGCTTGCGGTGATAAAAATGCTGAAATCAAGAATCTATTAATCTGCCTTGATGTAAATGAAAACGTTGTTGAAGAAGCTGTCAGGAAAAAATGCAATCTCATTATTTCACATCATCCAGTAATCTTTTCTCCTCTTAAGAAAATCGTCCCCGAGAACTATCCGGGAAATATTCTTTACAAAGCCATTCAGAATAATATTGTTCTTTATAGCCTTCATACGAACTTTGATTCTATTCGGAATGGAATCAACTATTCTATCTGCGAAAAACTGGGGTTAAAAAACATTCGTGTTCTTTCTCCCAAACAAGGCATTCTAAAAAAACTAGTAACATTCTGCCCTGAAAAAGAAATTGAGAAAGTAAGAAAAGCATTGTTTGATGCAGGCGCAGGACATATCGGACAATATGATGAATGCAGCTACAACCTAAAAGGAACTGGAACTTTTCGTGCATCAACCGGTGCAAATCCTTTTGTAGGCAAAATTGGGAAAAGACACAATGAAGAAGAAACCAGATTTGAAACAATCTATCCTGATTATTTAGAGAAAAAAATTATTCAGGCATTAATTCAATCACACCCCTATGAGGAAGTAGCCTACGATATTTACGCACTTGATAATAAATATAAAGAGGCTGGTTCCGGACTAATTGGCGAATTTGAAAAAGGAATTGACCAAAAGAAGTTTCTTCTTACCATCAAATCAGTTTTAAAAATCCCGTATATCCGCATCAGTGGAGGAAGTGGCAAAAAAGTTCAAACTGTTTCTGTATGCAGCGGTTCGGGCGCTTTTCTATTGCATGCCTCAATTTTAAACAAAGCGGATGCATTTATTACCTCCGATGCAAAATATCATTCCTTTCAGGAGGCCGGAAAACGATTGCTATTAGTAGATACAGGGCATTATGAAACCGAGATTTTTTTTAAAGACATAATCTATAACCTTTTAATTAAAAAATTTACTACTTTTGCTCTGCATAAATCAAAAACGGATCTTAATCCTGTGATTTATTCCTAAAACCAAGGCAATGGCAGTAAAAACCAAAAAACCAGCACCCAAATCGAAAGCATCTAAAAGCAGCGCTAAACCAGCGAAATCTGCTAAAGCCAAACCGGCAAATGCTAAAGGAAAAGCCAACGTCAAATCCAAAGCAAAGACACAGGCTAAAGCTAAAGCTAAACCTCAACCCAAAGCAAGTGCGAAATCCAAAGCCCCTGCTAAAAAAGCTCCTGTTAAAGGAAAAGTTGTGGTAAAATCAAAACCCGTTGCAAAGGCAAAAGCTGCTATAAAAAGTAAAGCTAAACCAGCACCCAAAGCGAAAGTTGTAGTTAAAGGAAAACCAAAGGTGTCGCCTAAAGCTGTTAAAAACCTGAAAGCAGCACCTAAAAAGAATGTTGCAAAAGCTGTTATTAAAAAGAAAGTTGTTAAAGTTGTTCCTAAAAAAGCAATCGTAAAAAAACCAGTAAAACCGGTAATAAAACCCAAAGCAAAGGCAAAGCCAGTAAAGCCACTTCCTAAAGCAAAAATTAAGGCCAAAGTTGTAGTTAAAACAAAGGCTAAGCTAAAACCTGTTGTTAAAGCTAAGCCTGTTGCTAAGAAAAAAATTGTACTTGTATCGAAAAGCAAAGCCAAAGTTGCAGTAAAAGCAAAGCCTGCTAAAGTTCAATCCAAAGCTAAGTCCATTAAGGTGCAACCAAAGGCCAAAGTCACCCCCATAAAAACGAAAGTTTCAGTACAAACAAAAACTATTGTTAAAAAAGCAGTTCCAACCAAAGTACTGCCCCCTGCTAAAAAGCAACCAGAAAAAAAAGTAGTTGAACCCATCGTAAAAAAACAAAACGAAATAATTAAAAAAACGATAACCATCAAGGAAAAGGAGAAAGAAGTAGCGATTATGAAACCGAAAGAGAAGGAAAAACCAGTAGCGACTGAGGAGAATGATGGCCCATCCATTGCTGATCTTCGCAAACCAATCCGTAAGGATGACAAAGGCGAATACACCATTGAGGACAAAATTCGTGCGATTTACAATTTACAATTGATTGATTCAAAAATTGACCGCATCCGTATGGTACGCGGAGAGCTCCCTTTAGAAGTTCAGGATTTGGAAGATGATCTTGAAGGACTTGTAACCCGCGTTGATAACTTCAAACAGGAAATCAAAGATCTTGAAAACAACATTGCTGAAAAGAAAACTTTTATTTCTCAAAGTAAAGACCTTATTAAAAAATATGAGTCTCAACTTAGCAATGTTCGCAACAACCGCGAGTATGATTCATTAACAAAAGAGGTCGAATACCAAAATCTGGAAATTCAACTGGCTGATAAACGAATTAAAGAATTTAAGGCTGCCATTGAACAAAAAAATGAAGTGATTTCAAAATCAGATTTGGTAATCACTGAACGTCAAAGTGACCTGAAGATTAAGAAAGACGATCTTAAGGAAATTATTGAAGAAACGGAAAAAGAAGAACAATTATTACAGAAGCTTTCTCAGGAAAACCAAAGTATTATCGAAGACCGGTTACTGGTTGCCTACAAACGAATCCGCTCAAATGCCCGAAATGGCGTTGCTGTTGCGATTGTTGAGAGAGATGCATGTGGAGGCTGCTTTAATAAAATTCCTCCGCAACGTCAACTCGAAATTAAACAACGCAAGAAAATTATTGTTTGTGAATATTGCGGAAGAATCCTTGTGGATGCCTATTTTGCAAAGAACTATAAATAATCTTCTGCCTGTTGCGCAAACTTTTTTCTGTACTTTTTCTCTTTAAATGGCTGCGTTATTTATATACGTTAGCTTTTATCCTTTTATTTTCCTATTCGTCATATGCCGAATACTCTTTTAGCACAAATTGCAGAAATGCCTACCAGTGTCTGGTTTCATTAAAAATTGATGAAGCGCACAAATATATTCTGGCTGAAAAAATTTCAGCTCCTAAAAATTTATTGCCATCATATCTTGAAAATTTTTCCGAATTTTTAGTTTGCGTATTAGATGAAGACCGCAATTATTTTGAGAAATGTAAAAAAAATGAGGAACCCAGAATTGAGGCTTGGGAAAATTCAGATGATAATTCTCCCTTTCGTATATACATTATTGCTGAAACACGTCTTCAATGGGCATTGCTAAAAGCAAAATTTGGAGACCCTCTGGGTGCAGCACTTGACCTTAATAGTTCCTACCGCTGGTATCAAAAAAACCAGGAATTATATCCCAATTTTGCTCCTAATAAAAAAGGATTGGGTATTTTGCATACCCTATTCAGCCTGATCCCTGATGAATACAGCTGGCTTTTTAAAATACTCGGTTACAAAGGATCATTGAGGCAGGGCTTGTCGGAGTTGGTGAATGCATTCGTTCAAACTCATATTTATCCTGAGTATAAATTCCTGCGCACAGAACTTCTCTTTATTATTTCATTTATTCACATCAACCTTATCAATCAGCAAAAAGATCTTGAGAGTATTAAAAAACACATGATTGCAGAAGGTTCTGATCAACCCTTGCTGCTTTTTGCCCGTGTAAATATTGAAATGAAATCAGGACAAAATAATGCTGCCCTTACCCTAATGGAATCACGTCCTCGTAGTAATGAGTATCATCCTTTTTATTATCTCGATTATCTTGAGGGCATCGCACGCCTTAATCAGCTTGACTTATCAGCAATCAATCATTTTGAATTTTTCCTTTCTCATTATAAAGGCTATAATTATATCAAATCTGCTTTACAAAAAATTGCATGGTGCTATTTGTTAAATGAAAACAGAACTAAATACACAGAATTTATTCAAAAAATTTCAACCGCAGGTTCTGTTTTGGTAGATGAAGATAAGCAGGCACAAAAAGAATTTGCATTGAAAATTCCGCCCAATGTTGTTTTACTTAAAGCAAGACTTTTGTGCGACGGCGGCTATTATGAAAAAGCTTTATCTACGCTTACTGATAAAAACAATCTTTTAAAAATCACCAGTGAGCAGGATTTGCTGGAATTGCAATATCGTATGGGGCGAATTTTTCATAAACTGAAAAAGATTGCAGAAGCAATTTCATATTATGAAAAAACAATTATTGCCGGGAAAGACAAACCTTATTATTTTGCAGCCAATGCAGCCCTTGAATTAGGAATCATTTACGAAGAGAAAAAAAATTATTCAGCTGCACGTAAAAACTATAATCTGTGTTTATCGATGAAAAATCATGAATACAGAAACAGTCTTGAACAAAAAGCAAAGGCTGGATTGTCGAGGATTCCGTAATTTATTTTTCGAAAGTAAAAGCGAATTTTTTCTTGAATGCAATCAGCTCATCCGTAAATGACTGGTGAGGATGATTGCAGATTTTTTCCAAACGTTCATCGGGGCGCACTTTCATTTCACGCATTTCGAGATGCTGGCTGATAAAAATTGTTTCAAGTTCTGGATACAATACTTTTATATGATCTGTAATCTCCAACACAGAAAGGTTTCTATCAACTAAGTTGTAAATGCCGGAATTTAAATCCGAATGAATCAGGTTTGACATTACATTTACTGCTTTATCAATATGAATAAAAGCACGATGCTGGTTTCCATTTCCTTGTACAGAAAGGCGTCCATAAAAATTCGCCTCAAACATAAAACGATTGATTACTGCATCAAACCGAAGACTCGGGCTGTATCCATAAATATTTCCGCAACGGATAATATGGGTTTTCATTTTAGGCATCAGGCGCTGCACATGGCTTTCACCACGCAACTTTGAATTTCCATAAAATGTTTTCGGGTTAGGAACAGAATCAATATCTATAAATTTTTTAGATGAATCGTAGACGGAAGTACTGCTGATATAAATAAAATGTTTGACTTTACTTTCTTCTACTTCATAGACCAGTTCTGCTGTTCCCCAATTATTAATTTGCTCAAACAAATGAGAATCCTCATTTGCAAAAGGCGTTGATACTTTTGCAGCTAAGTGATAAACCACATCTATGCCCGGAAGTATGCTTCTTATTAAACGAGAATCTAACAATTCACCGCGAACAAAACGCACTTTGGTGTTTTCAATGGGAGTATCAAAAAAGATTGTGTAAATCTTTCTGCTTAGATTATCATAGATCAAAATACTTTCTACTTCCGGGTCCTGCGCAAGTTTATACACAAGTTCGTTACCAACGTAACCGGCTCCACCGGTAATTAAAACATTCATAGATTTCAGGAGTTGTTGTTTTCTTTTATTACTAAGTCTGTATTAATTCCGCATTCTGTTTTATTCATTCCATACCACCTTCCCTTTCTTCCTCCGTCCAAATCAAGCCTTGTGCAAGGCTCACACCCAACACTAACATATCCTTTGTGTTCCAGCGGATGCATCGGCAGGTCATGTTTTTTTATATAATCATAAACCATTTTTCCTGTCCAGTCAAGCATTGGATGAAAGCGAACTGTGTTTTGAGGAGCGGGTTCTTCAATACCCATCGAGGTTCGGAAAGCTGTCTGATCTGCTCTGATTCCGTTAATCCAGATATCATGTAGATACAGAACCAAACTAACCGGCTGAATTTTATTCAAAAAGCAACAGTAATCAGGATCACTTGTAAATAAAAGCCTTCCCGCATCATCTACCTGCAAATTTTTAGGAACCATCGGTGTCAGATTGAAAACATCGAGTCCAAATTCTTTAATAATTCGATCCTTGTATTCCATCGTCTCAGGAAAATGATATCCTGTATTTACAAAAAATATGGGAATCGTTTTATCAATACGGCTAATGATATGCAGTAGAACAACACTGTGTGTTTGAAATGAAGAAGTAGAAAACAAGGATTTCCCCTCTTCTCTGTATTTTTCAATTTGTTTTTTAATGGAATCGAAATCCATGGTTCATCAGAGTTTTCGCAGAAAGTCAAATATAGAGAAATTGCTACTGCATGTGAAAAACCATTAACATTATTTAACATATACCTATTTCTGATTTTCAACCTATCTTTGCAAAAATGACAGGCATTGCCAACATAGAAGACTGGGCGCTGGGTTATACAAAACCCTTTCTGATTGCAGGTCCCTGCAGTGCAGAAAATGAACGCCAGATACTTGAAACAGCGGAAGCCCTTGCGAAAGACGGGCGTGTATCATTGTTTCGTTGTGGCTTATGGAAGCCCAGAACCCGACCCGGAAATTTTGAAGGAGTTGGAAAGCGTGGTCTACTCTGGCTGAAACATGTTCATTCTGAAACAGGCCTGAACACTTGCGTTGAAGTTGCCACAAAAGAACATGTAAAACTGTGTCTGGATGCCGGCATTCATGCAGTCTGGATCGGTGCCCGCACAACCGTTAATCCGTTTTCAATTCAGGAACTCACGGAATCTCTTGTCGGGTCTGACATTCCTGTATTTGTTAAAAATCCTGTTCATCCCGATATTGAATTATGGATTGGTGTAATTGAACGTTTACTGAAAGAAGGAATCAATAAAGTTGTTGCCATTCACAGGGGCTTCCATGTCATGAACCGTGCACCTTTTCGCAATGCACCCCTATGGGAAATTCCCATTGAATTAAAAAGACGTTATCCGGATTTGCCTGTTATCTGTGATCCAAGCCATATTTCAGGAAAAAAATCTCTGATTTCACAGGTTTGTCAGCAGGCTCTTGATCTGGACATGAACGGACTGATGATCGAAACGCATATACATCCTGAAAAAGCGCTAACCGATAAACGGCAGCAAATCAGTCCTGATGAACTCTCTTCCTTATTAGATTCTCTTGTTTTTAAAAGCGCTCACTGCAATTCACAAAGTCAGGATGTGCTTGCCCGTCTGCGCTCTGAGATTGATGTTCTGGATGCGACTATGCTGGAAACTCTTGCGAGAAGAATGGAAGTTGTTCGTGAAATAGGCGAATACAAGGCCGGGCACAACATCACGATTTTACAGATACGCCGCTGGATTGAGATCATCACCGACAGGATAGCCAGTGGTGAACAGTCAGGCCTCGACCGCGAATTTATTCACAACCTGCTGCAATTAGTGCATAAAGAATCTATCAGGGTTCAATCGGAAATATTGCAAAATAAATCCAGAAAAATTGAATGAATACTTTTTCGAAATTTTATTTCCATCTTTTTTTAACAGCAATTTCAGGTGTCCTTTGCATTCTGGCTTTTCCACCGTTTGATTATTCTTTTCTAATTTGGATTTGTTATACACCATTTTTATTTTCAATTTTTAAAATTTCATCATCAAAGAAAAATGTTTTTGGAAAGCTTCTTCTAAATGGACTTTTGTTTGGAATGATTTTTTTCTATGGCAGTTTGAATTGGATGCATAATCTTTTTGGCATATACAGCTACATACTAATAATTATTCTTTGTTTTTACCCCCTGATATTTTCACTTTGTCTGGGTTTAGTTTTAAGAAAAAAACCAAATCCATTTTATTTTATTTTAGCTTCTGTTCTATTTTGGATTTCAATTGAGTTTTTTAAATCTGAAGGCTGGCGGTTGAAATTTTCATGGCTGAACCCTGGTTACACCCAGCATAATTGTCTTCCAATTCTTCAATTTGCATCTGTTCTAGGTCAATATGGTCTTTCTGCTCTCATTATTTTCTCAAACAGTGCCTTGACCTTATTATTATTCTCAAGTTTCAAGACTAGAACAAGAATTATTTTCTTGTTCACAGCAATCCTTTTTGCTGTAACAATTTTTCTTTATGGTAATCACAAACTCGATTCGAAATTCAATGCATCAATAAGCGTTGGTTTAATCCAAGCAGAAAATTCTGACACTGTGACATTTAAAAGATTATGTAACAAACTACCTGAAAGTTCAAATTTTGTTATTTTCCCTGAATATGCTTTTAGAAATTGCCTGGATGAGGATTCCACTACAATTAATTTCATAAAACATTTTCCATTCAGTGAAAAAACGTGGATCGTTGCATGCGCAATTGATAGAACAACAAATGGAACAGGATTTTATAATACAGCCTATTTGTTATCTAAGGGTGAAATCTTTGGCAGGTATTACAAAAACAACCCTGTTCAATTTGTTAATGATGGCTTTCCCGGAAATTCATTTCCTGTTTTTCAAACTGATTTTTGTAAGGCTGGTATTTTGATTTGTTATGATATGGATTACTCTTATGTTTCCCGGAATCTGACAAAAAATGGTGCTGAAATACTTCTTATACCAACTTTAGATGCAATGAGATGGAGCGAAACCCAACACATCCAACATTCTGCAATGACGTCAATGCGTGCAGTTGAAAATGGAAGGTTTATAGCCAGAGCTGCTTCTTCAGGAATTTCTCAGATTATTGACCCAAATGGGAAACTTCTTTTTTCAATTCCAATTGGAAAAACGGATGTTGTTTCCGGTAAAATAATGCCAATTTCAGATTTTACTTTTTATACACTGTATGGATATTTATTTCCATATCTATGTATTTTCGGATCATTGATTTTGATAATCGCAACATTGTTATCAAAAAAAATATTCTCTACCCAAGCTTCCCCGCCAGCTCTTTGAACACTTCTTTAGGGACTAAAGATCCATCGGTCAGTTGCGCTTTTTTTATCTCATTACCAACTTCCCCCATTTCAATTTCAAAAAAGAATTTTATTCCGAGGCGTTCTCCAAAATCAAGCATTCGCTCCATATCAGGATGGTCCTTGTTTACAACCGCACACATAGGCAGCGTTTCAGCAATTCCCATATCTTCGATGTGAATCAGTGTATCAATCGAATCAGCATACAACACAAGCCAGTCAGCGTTTTCAAACCAATTCTCAAAGGCAATGTCCGACATGGCAGCATCAATAAACACGGGACGCGTATTATCAATTTGTTTTGAAAGAACCTCGACAAAGCGGTCTGAGCTTAGGTTTTCATCTTCACAAATGATTTCAAAAATTTCTGCCTTATCTCCGCAACGATAATGGTTCTTGGTTACATATTGCATGTTAGAAATCTGTATGGCATTCTCGGGACAATGCGATACACAGTCACTACAACCATTGCACAAAAAAGTAGCAATTTCGATTTCCGAAACCAATTTATCAAAAATAATCGCTTCCTCAGGGCAATGTTGAACGCAATCTCCACATGCTGTGCAAGCTTCTTCGTCAATCACTGCTCTTTTAAAATATAATTCTTCGGCTGATACAAATTGTGTTTCCCACGCGTTTTTCAGTTGAGGTTTTGCAAAATTTCCATCAATTAGCTGTACAACTTTCCCGAAAGATGAATGCACTTCATCGACGAGATTCATTAATATCAATAATTTCTGCAGATGTTCATCAAAATCTGCAACTACGATGCGAATGTTACTCTTCATACCCAATCTTTTCATCAAAACTAAATAAAATTCGGAGATAGTAAAAAAATTATTTAACAGTAGCTTGATTTAACATGAATTGAGTAACCTTTAGACGTATTTTTAAGTTTAATAAATTTATCAAAAAGAGTTTATGAGTTTCCGAAGCATTTTTGGCTTTCCTTTCGCGGTTCTGTACGGGTTTATTACAGATTTCCGTAATTTGCTGTTCCGTATGGGAATTCGCAGGGAACGTCGTTTTGAAACACCCATCATCTGCGTCGGGAACCTGAGTACAGGCGGAACTGGAAAGACCCCTCATGTTGATTATCTTATTGGACTGTTAAAAGACAAATATCTGGTAGCAACACTTAGCCGCGGTTATAAAAGAAAAACAAGAGGCTTCATTCTGGCTGATTCACAAAGTACAGTACACGAAATTGGTGATGAACCACTGCAGTTTCATATGCGGCACCCGGATGCTCTTGTCGCTGTTGATGAAAAGCGGGTTGATGGAATTAAAAAATTATTAGCTCAACAACCACCTCCCGACGTAATTATTCTGGATGATGCTTTTCAGCACAGGCAAGTAAAGGCTGGCCTTTCTATTTTACTCACCGATTATTTTTCTAGATATACGAAAGACTTTATACTGCCTTCAGGTAATTTGCGGGAAAGCAGAAAGGGAGCAAAACGGGCAGATATAATAGTTTGTACAAAATCACCCAAAATATTTTCTCCAATAGAGCGCAAAAGCCTTGTTGCTGAAATTCCAACTAAGTCGAATCAGAGATTATTTTTCAGCTACATCGATCATAGTGACTTTACACCGATGTATGCAAATACTCCTCCCATGCCTTTCAAGGATATAACAACCATTTTGTGTTTCTCCGGAATCGCCAATCCGACGCCACTTGAAGAGTATTTAAAAAGACGTTGTACTGAACTTATTCCTGTTCGTTTTCCGGACCATTATCAGTATTCGTTGAAAAACATACAGGAGCTTCTTAAAAATTTTGATAATATTGTACGAAAAAACAGAATTATTGTAACAACCGAAAAAGATGCAATGCGATTGAAGGGTATAGAATTTGAAAAAACGTTTGAACATTATCCCATTTATTTTATTTCGATTGGCGTTGATTTTCATAAAGCAGATAAACCATTGTTTGATCAAACCATTTTAGATTATGTTGGAA
>JAZDMK010000246.1:0-2792 GCA_043800975.1 Bacteroidota bacterium
TTTTCCTATTTCAAAGGAAACGGAGAGGATGGTCTGCATCTTGCATTCAGCATGGATGGAGTAAGACATGGAACCGTTTTTCAGGTCAGCGAAAAGATTCTTTCCGGATTAAAGAACATTGTCACTGTTCCTGATCAGCAACCGGTCAAATCTATTTCAAAGATATCCGGCACTTTTTTCAATGTTAAAGATTTCGGAGCAAAAGGCGACAGGACGGCTTTCGACACTGATGCAATTAATAAAGCAATCGATGCCGCTGCAACTGCGGGAGGCGGTACAATCTATTTCCCGGCCGGTGAATATTTAAGTTTCTCAATCCGCTTGAAAAGCAATATCACACTTTTTCTCGATAATGGTGCCGTATTAATTGCTGCTGATCCAAATCAGGGAAAAGGCGGATATGACGCTCCGGAACCCAACCAATGGGATAAATTTCAGGATTTTGGCCACAGCCACTGGCATAACAGCCTCATATGGGGGGAGAATCTACAAAATATTGCAATTATAGGTCACGGACGAATTGATGGAAAAGGGCTCACCCGGTCAGGCAATACAAATGCAGGAATCGGGAATAAAGCCATTGCCCTGAAACTTTGTCGTAATGTTATTCTGAAAGATTTTTCAATTCTGACTGGAGGACATTTTTGCCTTTTGGCCACAGGAGTTGATAACCTCACTATTGATAATGTAAAATTAGATACAAACCGCGATGGCTTCGATATTGATTGCTGCCGCCACGTTCACATGTCAAATTGCAGCGTGAACTCACCTTTTGATGATGCAATTGTTTTAAAAAGTTCTTATGCTCTGGGCTTTGCCCGACTAACTGAAGATGTGACAATAACCAACTGTTCTGTAAGCGGTTTTGATATCGGAACTTTCCTTAACGGAACGTACAAACGTGAAAATGCAGGCAAAGTTCCGGACAGGGGTGTCGTTACCGGAAGAATTAAATTCGGTACAGAATCTAATGGAGGATTCAGGAATATTACAATTTCCAATTGCACTTTTGAATTCTGCCGGGGTCTTGCACTTGAAACTGTAGATGGTGGAATACTGGAAGATATTTCTATCTCGAACATCACTATGCGCGATGTTATGGGGGCTCCGTTCTTCATACGGTTAGGTTCCAGAATGAGAGGTCCTGCCGGTACTCCTGTTGGTAAACTCAGAAGAATTAACATAAGTAATGTTGTGGCTTATGGTGCAAATCCCGATTATGCTTCTCTTCTCCTCGGAATACCCGGAGATGATATTGAGGATTTTAAAATGGATAATATTACCATCCTTGTAAAAGGAGGTGCACCGAAAGAGCAGGCCGCTCTTATTGTACCGGAAAAAGAAAATGCTTATCCCGATCCACAGGAATTCGGTAAAATTCCTGCTTATGGTTTCTTTATCCGTCATGCGAAAAATATTACCATGACAAATGTCGAATTGAAGCTTGAGAATGAGGATTCACGGCCACCGTTCATTCTTGAAGATGTAAGGGGAGCAACATTTATTAATGTCAGGGCTCCTCATGGAGACGGGGTTCCTTCTTTTGTCCTTAAAAATGTTTCAGATTTCAGAACAATAAATTGCGGTATTTTACCTGATAAAAAAATTGATAAAACCAGTGATGTTAAATTCTAAACCTGATCAAACAGTGTTAACGATATAAAAGCCGGCAGACGGAAGTCGGAAGTCAGAAGCCGGATAAATTAGAAATTAGAAATTACGAATTGAGATAAGATAATTCGTAATTCGTAATTCGTAATTCCCAACTGATATTCGGACTTCCGACTAATCAGTTAAAACATTAATCCAAAAAAGCTATGATACGTTATTCAATTTTAATTCTGTCTGTTCTGGTATTGACAGCCGGAACACTCGGTGAAAAAAAGCAGAAACCAACTATCTGGTTAATTGGTGACTCTACAGTTAAAAATGGAAGTGGTAAAGGAGCCGGAGGCTTATGGGGATGGGGAGACTATCTGTACCTGCAGTTTGACACAACAAAAATTTCCATAAAAAATTATGCTTTGGGCGGTAGAAGCAGCCGCACATTTATAAGTGAGGGTTTATGGGATAAAGTCCTTGCAAAAGTCAAACCCGGCGACTATGTAATTATGCAGTTCGGGCACAATGATGGCGGGGCCATAAATGATAACAGCAGGGCCCGTGGAACAATAAAGGGGACCGGTGAAGAGACAGAGGAGATTGATAATATCCTTACAAAGAAGCATGAGATCGTTCATACCTATGGCTGGTATATGCGAAAATATGTTACTGATACAAAAGCCAAGGGGGGAACAGCCATTGTCTGTTCGTTAATCCCGAGAAATCGCTGGGAAAACGGGAAAGTTGTACGCTCATCAGAAGATTATGGAAAATGGGCCAGAGAATCTGCATTCACAGAAAAGGCTTTTTTCATCGACCTTAATGAAATCATTGCAAAAAAATATGAAGTATTGGGTGAAGAAGAGGTAAAAACAAAACTCTTTCTTACTGACAATACTCATACAACGGAAGCAGGGGCGATCATAAATGTCAGATCAGTTGCGGAAGGAATTAATTCGTTAAAAGGATGTAAACTGAAAAAATACCTTTTAAAATAAAAGGCACCATTTGGGCCTTAAAGATAGACGCTGCAGCTTTTTAAGCCCGGGATTAATAAAATGCCAGTTGTTAATAATTACCATTAGTCAAACCTTTAATTTTTAACTGCTGGTTTTTTGTTTTCCAAAAACTACTATCAATATATTTATTATTGAGGCAATTACGACACCGATAAGTGATCCAAAAACATC
>JAZDMK010000251.1:0-11485 GCA_043800975.1 Bacteroidota bacterium
AAGTAAGTTCGGCAAATAAACCATTGACCACTTCCATGCGCTGCGATATGCTGGCCATCTGTGTACGCGCAAAATTACTTCTGCTGAACACAGACGTAATGGATGCATTATCATTGATGGCATCATAATAATCACCGAAACGAATGAATGTTCGAATAAATTTTTTCGGAATGTAGGTCAGCCCCACACCCACTTTTCCACGCGGGTCTTTGTTCTGTACGCCGTAATCAGCCATACCTTCCGTTTCGAGTAACAATCCGTTTTTAAAACGCTGGGAGTATCCGCCGTTGATACGATGTCTGTATCCGCCGATTCCCATGGGGTTGATCTGCGCAGCCAGGGGTGTGATGAAAAACATATTCTCATATTTATGACTGCGAACATGAATCCCTTTCCACAGAAAGCTCCATAAATCAATGCGGTTGAATGAAGAATCGGATTTGAATTTATACGTATCACTGTTGTAATAAATCGAAAGGCTGTCAATTCTTCTACTGTACTTTTTTTCATTTTCAGAAAGATCATAGGGGCGGTTGTTTGCCCACCAGGCTGAATCTTTTTCAAGTGCATCCTTTGCATATTCTTTCACTTCGGTGCTGAAAGTACGGGAAGGAATTTCTTCATTCACCAGGTAATTGGAATGCAACAAATGTGTTTTCCCGTTGATAATTTTCTTCCCTTCTTTGATGACATACGAAAATTCAGCTTCTTTGGGAACAGAAATTCCGGGATTGGAATTGTCGTATTCCTGATGAATTTTAAATTCTTTACAAAAAAGAAGTGCGCCGGGGTTGACCGACAAATCGACCGAATGCAGCGCCCAGGTGCTGTCTTCAACAACAATAAATCCGCTGTAGAGAGCATCACCGGGGAAAACAGGTTTTACACGAATGCGGTACAATTTTTTTCCTTTGTCAAAATACATGTAGTCGTAATCGAAAACATAATTTAGACTCGATGCGGGCGCAAGTGGCGATTGTAAAGGCTTTTCGGTAAGCGACTGCACTTGTATTTCAGTTCTGTAAAAATTAAAATCCGTTGTTTGTGGTGTGTTCACCATCAGATAGGGATCATCGTAACTGTATTGAAAACTACTGACCGATAAATTGTCAGAATTATCTCCAATACTGATGTAATATGACTCATGCGGCCATTTGATTTTATATTCATTCTCTGCCGAGATATTTTCTTTGTAACGGCCGGGCTTATCATAAAACACTGTTGCAAAAGATTCATTCAGTTCACGGGTTGTAACGACGCGAACCGTATCGAGTGGCTTTTTGGAAAGCGAATCAGAAGTATTTCGATGTTTACGGATATTTCGTTTTTCAATTCTTTTTTCTTTGCGTTTTTCCCTTTTCTGCGTAATGCTGTCGCCTGCTTTTTTCATCTCGGATGAATCGCGCATGTATTTAAGTTCATTGTATTCAAGTGATATCCGGCGATAGGTGTTGACCTGATAATTTTTAACAGACTCTAAATAATCGCGACGATTGTCACGTACCTTTTGCATAATGCTTTTTCCAAGATCACGCGTATCAGAAACAACAACCGTTTCGTTCAACGTAGTCAGCGCTTCCTTCAGGGTTGTGTCGAATTGAATTTTTTTCTTTCCGGTAGCCTGAATGTTTTTTTCAAGTGTTGTAAAGCCAATCATGCGAAAGATGATGGTCTGATTGCCGGGCTTTAAAACAATATTGTACGATCCATCGGTATTGGTAACGGTTCCGCTTTTTCCGTTTTTCAAATACACATTCACACCGGGAACAGGATTGCCATAGACATCCGTGAGCTTGCCCTGCAGAACCTGAGCGAATGTGGCAGACGCACAAATCAGAAAGATAAATATGAAAAGGAATTTTTTCACCGATAGAATAAAACGCTCAAAGGTCGATTTTGTTACATGTTGTTAATAATATTTATTGCCTGATGTAATCAGATGGAACAAGTACGCGCGTAGTATTCCATATTTTTTCATTTCCTCTGCCCGGAATAATATTTCCATTATCGTCGAGCGACTGTCCACGCAGGTTTTTTTTAATCATCTTCATGCGGCCGCTTTGGATGGAAGAAATTATTACGTCATAGAGAATTAACAAATCTTTTCCTTTGTACTGTTTGCTGATGGCTGCCCCCATTTTGTTGTTCCACAAATCCATGTCTGTCGCTGCTTTATCTGCCAGAGAACCGTCTTCATTTTTTCTTTTTAAAAACGATTGGTAATTACCTTTTTCATGGGCACGCCCCAGTGAAAGCGCACGATGATAACCGATGTTTTTTGTAAGAAGGGCCATCCAGCATGCATGCCGGAAAGCATCCAGTTGTCCGCCATTGGCATCCCCATCCAGTTTGTTGGTTAATAAAATGGAATCAGTAATTTTTTTTGCTTTGTTGGTGCAGTCGATGGCTTTATGCAAAACAAAGGGATGGCGCATGGCCCAGCATTTTTCGGGCAAGCTGACCGATAAATCTTTTCCGCTGAAACAGGATTGAAAGAAAAGGGCAGCTACAAAAAAAAGCAGTTTAACGGAATAAATATTTTCCTTTTGCATCCACTGAAACATGCGGCAATGTATGGTTTTTTTCAAAGTATTCGTATCCGGTTTTCAGGTTTCCCCAGAAGTTTATTAATGCTTCATTGGTTGATGGAAGGGATTTGATATATGTAAAATTTGTATCATCCAGATGTGCAGGAAAAATATGAACCTGTATCTCCGCCTGGCCATGATGGCGGGCTTCCACACAAGCCACATACAGTTCTTTGATAAATTCATCTTCAATCGGAATGCAGCCGATTGTAACACAGTTTCCATGAATGTATATACTTCCGCCCAGTGGCACTTTGCCCAGCTTTCGGTCAGAAGCATTGGGATAGCTTACACCTAATGAAAGATAAAAATTGCTGACCGGATTAAAATGAAAAATGTTGTAAAAGCCTTCGGGCACCTGATAGTCACCTTCGCGACGTTTTGGGCCCAGCTCACCGGAGGATGAACAAATCTCAAATGTTTTAACCAGAGCGAAAGTGTCGGCTGTTTTTTTCTTAGCCCAGAGCTCTAGCTTTTTTTCATATTTGAAAGCACGCAGAAAAATTGTAAAGGCATCCGATTTGCTAATTCCCGCCTTCGAAAGAAAGGAATGCACTTCGGTTTCCTTTTCACGATATGCCGTTTTAACACGTTCGTATTTTAACTGGGCATCTTTGAAAGAAGCCTGCTGGGCATTGACCAGATTTATAACTGTTGCCAGCAAAAGAGTCATACAGGTAATTTTCACAATGCAGAATTTACATTACAAACTTACGATTTTTATACGGAAGAGTGATGATTCGTTTTATCTTTACAGTTGAATGAAACGATTTTTTCACTATCTGATATACAAACGCTGGATTCGCTGGGCTTTTGTCGGCATCATTATGTGGGCGATTACAATTGCGGTTGCCGGCTACTGGATCAATCAAAAAGTCATTCATGATACCGAGCAATACATTTATTCAGACACACGGCTTATTCCGGCTAACCGCGTGGGGCTGATGCTGGGAACCAGTCGTTACTGGAAGAGCGGAAGTATTAATCTTTATTTTGAATACCGCGTTCGGGCCGCAGTAGAATTATACAAGGCCGGGAAAATAAAATACATCATTGTAAGCGGTGATAACGGCACAAGAAATTACAACGAACCGGAGGATATGAAAACAGAACTGGTGAAGCGCGGTGTGCCGGACAGCTGTATTTATCTTGATTACGCTGGTTTCCGCACGCTGGATTCGGTAGTGCGTTGCAGTGAAATTTTCAGTCAGGACAGCATAACGATTATCTCACAGAATTTTCATCTGGAGCGTGCTATATACATTGCAAAGGCGAAAGGTATTTATGCTGTGGGTTACAAAGCCCGCGATGTAAATGCATCCGTCAATAAATATGTTCAGTTCCGGGAATGGTTTGCCCGTTTGAAATTATTTTCCGATCTTTATGTGTTCAATGTTCAGCCCAAATTTTTGGGTGAAAAGGTTTTGATCAAATAAAATATATTATGAGAAAAGTCATTTTACTTTTACTATTTCTACTGGCCACAGCACTTCTTCCTGACGTAAAGCTGCATGCACAAAACAGTGAGAAGGATAGTGTGATTAATGATTACATGATGGGTGGTCTTGCGGAAAAGCAATGGGATTCGATCAAAGAAAACTGGCGCATGAATGTGTTTCCGAAAGTATGTAAGGAAAACAATCTGAAGTTTTCATGTGGGCATTGTGCCAGTATTTATTTAAGGGCAATCATTGAAATCAATAGCTTTGGGATGATGACACGTTTTCACCTAGTGTATCAGAACGTATGTGGTTCCGATGCCACACCCAAATTTAAAATGGCTGTTATGCTTTATTTCATGCGGATTGCTTATCCACCTTCCCTTTTCAACACCAAGTTTCAGGCTCAGTTTGGCAACGGACTTAAGTGTTGATTACTTACAAGAGCCCTTGTAAAGGATCATATAATCCATAATAATTTTAATGGCGTCTTCGCGCATATCGCGTTTTAAATCTTTGTTGGTTTCAACAGCCTCTGCCAGCTTCCATACTTTGCACCATGCAGAAATGGAATTCATTACTTTCTGCGCTTTTGCCATTGCAAAGATGATGTTACAAGTGAAACTCATCGGGTTTTTATCTACCGCTTTTTCGAGAATTGTAATCGCATCATCGGGAAAAAAGTAATCATCCATGATTGTAAGATAGCCGAGGCAAAGCTGTTCATCACCACTGATGATATCGATTTTTAAATATTTAATTGTTGTTTTGTATTTTTTGCAAAGATGTTCCTTAAATAGTATAGCATTTCGCTTTCCGTCAAATGACCATGACAATGCATTGATCACAGCAGCTTTCTGATCGAGAGGATTATCTTCATTCAATAAAAAGGCAGCTATTTCATCATTCAAAATTCCACTGGCTGCAGCTGTATTAACCATAGGAATATCTTTGTATGCTTCCGAAATCGGTGTAGAAGTAATGGGAGAATCTGCGAAAGAAATTGTTGTGTTCAACAGAAATAAACAAATGAATACAGTATAAATTCTTTTCATCTTGTTTTATTTTTCAGTGAAAAAATGTTTTACATCCGTCAGAACTTTTTGTGTTGCGCCTGCTCCATTTTGAACATAGCTTTTAGAAACGTTTGCAGCTTTGGTGTAAAGATCGTCATTTTTCAGCAAAGAAATAACATTCTTAAAATCATTTTCATTTTGAATACAAAATGCCCCCCCTGCTATCAGGAGTTCGTTTGCTTCAATAAACTTTGAATAGTTTGGTCCGAAAATCACCGGAATGCCATAGGCAGCAGGCTCAAGAATATTGTGTATGCCTTGCCCGAAACCGCCTCCGACATAAGCAATGCTCGCATACCGGTATAGCTTGGAAAGATGACCGATTGCATTCACTATGACAATTTGCTTATCCTCTTCTTCATTCAAATCTGAATACAGAACTGCGTTTTTACCTGCATTCTTTAATAAGGATTCAACATGATTCAGATCGTGAGGAACAAAAATAATTTTGTAATTCTGCAAATCCTCCAAACAGGAAAGAATCAGATTTTCATCGGCAGGCCAGCTGCTACCAACGATCAGCGCTTTTTGATTTTTACAAAATGCTTCTATTTTGGGATAAGCAGTATCATCCTGCGTAACGGCTAAAACGCGGTCAAACCGTGTATCTCCGCTGATAGTTACATTTTCGATTCCATGCTTTTTTAACAGCAATGCCACATCCGAATGCTGAACATAGAAGTGCTGAATGCTTTTCAGTTTATTGAGAGCCCATGCGCCATACCATTTGAAAAAATACTGTCCCGGCCGAAAAACTGCAGAAACAATAACAAGTGGAATCTCATGTTTTCTCAATTGGTTCATATAATTAAACCAGTATTCATATTTTACAAAAAAAACGAATTGCGGTTTTACGATATTGATGAAACGGCGAGCATTAGCGGGCGTATCAGCAGGCAGATAAAAAATGTAATCGGCGCCTGCATAATTTTTCCTGATTTCATATCCCGAGGGAGAAAAAAAAGTAAGCAGTATTTTATACGTTGGGTATTGCTTTCGGAACTCTTCAATCAGTGGCCTGCCCTGCTCAAATTCGCCCAGTGATGAACAATGAAACCAGACCCTTTTTGATGTATCATTTTCTAATGCAGCTTTCAGTTTCTTTAAAATATTTTTTCTTCCACGCAGCCACAGTTGCGCTTTTTCATTAAACAAAGAAGCTATCAGAATCAGAAGATAATAGAAAGATACAGTAATGTTATAGAATAGCCTCATGGGCGATCAATAGTAAAATGTTTTTTTACCAAGCCTGTTTTTTGAATAGAAGGGAATCGACCAGTTGAGACGCAGACCAATCAGCAAGTCCATTCTCAGATGGTCATCTTTCTCCATGGTATCAAAATTATAATCGCGTCGGTTTTTTGTAAACGCCTCCATGATTTCCAATCCAAGACTGAAGTTTACAGTGCGCCGGTTTCCCATATAAAAATAGCCTACATACTGGCTGAGTGTTATGCCATTTGTTAATCGGTCGTATCCTTTTTTATAATCTCCGAGCAGCTGTGGGATAGTATTGTCAACAACTTCTATACGGATTTTATGCTGAAGAAAGCCAAGACCGGCATTGACAAAAATTCCTGAATTGGGATTTGGTTTTTTGAACGGGAATATCTTTCCTACTTTTCCAAAAAAGCTGAATCCACGCTGATACAAGTGAACAATTGTAAACATCCCGTTTCCGTCAATCACATACCCATCCGCTGTTTTAAGTGAATCGAGGATACTTGTTTCCTTCACATCATTTCCGAAATGATAATTCAGATCGGCGCCCCAGGTAAGATTCGCTTTTGATTTTTTCATGAATGAAACGCCCAGGATGGAGTTTGAACCGAATCGATCGGCCATTTCACCATAAGGCTTTTGAATTCCAAAATTGAATGATATCATGGAGACTTTTATGCTGGAATCCTTGACGCGCACCTGCGAAAATGCAGCAGCCGGAATCAGCAGAACGAACAGTAGTATGTACTTTGCATTTTTCATAATATGCAAAAGTAAATAAAAGCACAATACCTATATCACAAACAGGTGTGATTTTCAGAATTCAATAACAATTCCCACTGTAGGCAATACGGTTCCGGTGAAACTCTCGATGGTTTTATATTCGAACGATGACGGATCGGTTGAACTCACAACAGGATTCCCATCTGCATCTCTGACTACATCAAGAATCGGAGGCAGCTCGGACTGGAAGTTATAAAGATTCTGAATGTCTACATAAAATTCCATTGTAAACTTTTTCAGGTAGTACTTTTTGTCTACCCGTATATCCAGTTGATGGAAAGCGGGCAGGCGCATTTTGTTCAGATTGTCGTAGTCAGGAATACCTCGACCGTTGATTTGCCAGTTTGCGATTTGAACACTCAACGGAATATTGTAGGGTGTGAAGGGAGATCCCATGGAGTAGCGCCATTTGGCACCCAGTTCCCAGTTTCTTTTTAAAGATTTCCCTAAAGTAATATTGACAATATTCCTGTTATCCCAGGAGGAAGGGACATAAATGTCATTCTTATCTTTAAACTCGCTTCGCACAAACGTATAGGTGATCATTCCATAGAAGCCTTTGAAAAGCTTCTGCTGCGCAAGAAATTCAATACCGTAGCTTCTGCCCTCAGAAGTGGATACTACTTCCTCATTGCCGATGACTCCAAAGTCGCTTCCCACATTGGCGAGCGAAATCGAATCCCGCACAGCAAATGGATAATTCTGAAAGATTTTCAGAAAACCTTCCACATTCAGTTTCAGGTTTTTTTTGGAAATGTATTCAAATCCGGAAACCAGATGTTTTGCGCGTATGTATTTTACACCATTGGCTTTATTAACAAGCTCGTTGTTGTTGTTTCGGTAACCCAACACCGTATAGGCTGGCAGCTGGTAATAATAACCGCAGTTGGCATTAAAAGTGAAATTGGGTAAAATGCTGTATGAAACAGAAAGACGGGGTGAAAGCTGCTTTGCAGAATTGATCATGGCTTTGTTGTAGTCATTTCCATCGGAACGAATCCCGAAAGAAAGCCCCAGCCGGTTATTGAAGAAGCTCTTGCTAAGTTGCCCGAAGAGACCCCATTTATCAATAGTAAGGTCTGATGAAAAGTTCAGTGTGTCGACACCCCAAGGCATAGAAATTAGATTATAAGTAGCGTTGGTGTACTTGGAATTCTCAAAACCAATCCCATAGTTCAGTTTGTATCCGTTAAATCTTCTAGTTTCTTCGTATCGGAATTTGTTTTCAATTTCCTGTGATTTATATTTAAGGATTTTGTTTGCCGGATTTGAATCATCATTGTTCCTGTATTTTTCAGATTCGTTGTTCAGCATATTGCGGCTTAATACCAGCGTGGAATAACTGGTATTCCGGTAATGGACGTATTTGACGCCGTTCATGTAGTTCCACTGTGTTTGAACCGGCAGATAACCCAAGATGTACTTTTGCTGGTCGTCGCCGGTTTTCTGAAGTTCGGTATTCAGCGTGAAGTCGTCAATGGCTCCAATTCCAAGCAGTGTAAATTCATTCTTAGCGTCGGGTTTGTATTTTACTTTAAACTGAAAATCATTGTACGTAGGAAGGAATGGAAGTCCTATGACCTTAAAGAGGAACTGCAAGTATGATCTTCGGGCAGAGGCAATGAATGTAGTCTTTTTCCCAATGGGTCCTTCGGCGGTCAGCCCCATGTCGCTGGCTCCCAGTGTGAATTTGGTTCCCATCCTGTCTTCACGGCCATCGCGGAATTTGAATTCCATAACTGAACTAAGCGAATTATTGCGGTTTGCCGGAAAAGCACTGGAATAAAAACTGACATCACGCACAAAATCGACGTTAATCATTCCAACCGGACCACCCGATGCTCCCTGCGTTGCAAAGTGATTGATGTTGGGTATTTCTATATCGTCCAGATAAAAGCGGTTTTCGTTGGGAGAACCACCACGGATAATAATGTCGTTTCGGAATGACACAGTTTGTGCGACTCCCGGTAACGATTGAATAACTTTAGAAATATCGCGGTTGCCACCCGGATTTCTCGCGATCTCGGAAACGCCCAGAGTGCGCATCGAAATGGGGCTTTCTTCTTTTTTTGTAAAAGGAGAAGCTTTAACCTCAACTCCTTTCAGGCTGGTAATCACTTCTTCAAGCAGGAAATCCACCGTTGCCGGTTTAGAATTTGTCACTTCGATTTCGAAAGCAGTTTGCGTTTCAAACCCGATAAATGAAGCTGTGACATTATACTGACCCGGCTTCAGGTTGCGTATCTGATAAAATCCAGCCGTATCAGAAACAGCTCCTGATGAAGTGCCGGGAATAGCAACATTGACAAAAGGAAGGGCCGTGTTGTTTTTTGCATTAGTAATTTTTCCCCGGATGATTCCAGTTTGAGCCATAAGCATAGCAGGAAAAAGGAGAAGTATTGAAAGGGTAATATGTTGTATTTTCATGTTTTGTTATTTAGAATACTTCCAAATAACAAAAAGCATGCCTTCAGGAAATTCGGAAAAACTGGCAGTAATATTCGATTAAAAATGGAAGAGAATAAATATAACTCCCTGCAAATTATCAGAATCTGCAGAGAATTCGCTGCTGCCTGCCGTTTTTATAGTTGAAGAAGAAATGGCAGCATTTGATGCGTTCCAATAATCGATGGTTTCAGTTCCTTCTGCATACTTTGTAAATGATGGTCCCCAACCAAATTCACCACCTACAGAAATTTTGGGCACAAAGAAAAATTCAATTCCTGCAAATGCCCGCAAAGCAGTAAAAATATTTGTGCCGCTTTTTAATGAAGTTGTTCGTGTACCCGCAGGAAGAGAAAGCGGAGGATTATTATCGAAAGAAACGGTTGTAGTAGGAGCAACAATTGTAGAAGTGAATGGATTTCCATACGTGTATTTGCTCGAGGACGAAGAAAACCCAAAAGCAAGTTCTGCACCGTATATTCCCTGCAGACGGCCTTTACCTCTGCGTTTTTCAATTCCACCTGTTAATGAATAATTCTGGGAAAACTGTTTTCTGGAGTCAGTCACCATGATAAACGGATCGGATGAAGCATCATCCTGAACATAATTCTGCAAAGTCTGAGAATAAACCGAAATACGAAATTTGCCTCTTATAGCAAGGTTAGGCTTTAGAAAGTATTTGCCATAGAGCGTCTGTGCATTGTCAAAAAATGCGAAAGTAACCGTATTTGTAGTAGAATCGCCATGCAGAAAATTTCCGAAATAGTTTAAAAAGGGAGTTGCATTAATTCCTATTGCATAATCTCCATTTTCAGGAAGTATGGGCATTCCTTTTTTTGAAATGAGCTCCTGCGAAGAAGACTGAATGGTGGCAGTCAAACAAATGGACAGACTGAAAATTAAATTGCGAATCATATAGATTTTTTTTTGCAAACCTAAGGGATAATCATGTAAAAATCAACTATTGCCAAAGAAATTAACAATCCTTTCATTGGATGAACAGGATGGTGTTTATAACAAAAATGAAAAAAAAGGGGGGGGAATGAGAACAAATTGAATAAATCATTATCTTTGCGCCATTAATAAAATATGTTTACTAACCAAAAAACATTGAATATGAAAAGCTTAAAAATTACAGTAGCCGTTGTATTGGCTGCATTATTTATGGCACCCGTTTTTAACGGTTGCAAAAAAGGTGAAGAAGATCCAGGTATGTCCCTGAAATCACGCAAAGCTCGTCTCGCTGGCGAATGGGAAATGATTGAAGGTACTAATACTTCTATTAGCGGAACTAGCACCGAAACTTATACATATAACAATGGAACTCTCACCTATACTGGTGGTGGTGCTTCAGTTACCGGAACCTACACTTGGGTTTTGACGATTGAAAAAACAGGTTCTTACACAGTTGAGCAATCTGAAACTTTTACCGGAAATGTCAGCAACTATAAAGAAGAAGGCTTCTGGTTTTTCTCTGAAAAGAACAAAGACAGCGAATACAAAGGAAAAGAAGTATTATTCCTGCAGTCAACAAAAAGAACTTACACCAGTGGTGGTACCACTAACATATATTCTGAAGAAGGTGGTTCTTTATCAGCTTTAGAATTAGTTAGACTGGCCAGCAAAGAAATGATAGTGCATTCAAAAAATGTTTACACAAGCACTGCAACCAGCACTGACGAAAGCGATTTTACTTTTGAAAAGAAATAAGATTTGCTTTTTATTATAAAAAAAAGGCTGCCAATGGCAGCCTTTTTTTGTCTACAAACAAAGAATTGTATACCTTTCGTCCAATAAAACTAAAAAACACATTATGAAAAACCTTACCGCAGTTGTTTCAATTTTTATTGCAGTATTTATTGCTGCACCAGTTATGAATGGTTGCAAAAAAGTTGAAAACGACCCCATGTTTTCTCTTAAGTCAAGAAAAGCC
>JAZDMK010000292.1:0-3418 GCA_043800975.1 Bacteroidota bacterium
TGCTTTGTATTTATCCAGCAGACTGATTGTAGTTTCATCAGGCTTAGTAACAGTAGTAGAAAGGTTCAGTGATTTCGTTCCTTTAGGCCAGAAAACAACTGACATCACATCACCGTCAAACTTACCGTTTGAATCCAGGTAGGTTTCACTTAATGAGCCAGAGAGCGAATACATAATCGGGCTCTTCTTGTCATACTGATACAATTTTCCGCCTTTAAAGTTGTCGAACGACAGTGTTACTTTTCCACAAAGCTTTCCACCTTCTTCGTACAATTCTTTCTTAACGCCATAAGCATTGGGGAATTCTTCTTCCATCTTCTTTCCATTGATGTAATCATTCATCATTTCGCTGAAGTCATCATCTGTTACAACTTTATCTCCATCCTTTGATGACATTATATTGTAATAAACAATGGTGAGAGTTCCGCCGCCTTTTCCGTTTAATGTAAATGTGTATGTTTTTTTCTCGCAGGTCAAGCATGCCGTGAACATCACACTAATGAAAATCATAATTGCCGTAATCTTCAGAATTTTCATAATACTGGTATTTAAAGTTTATTGTACAAACTTATTATTAATTTTTGTGAAAAAAAAATATTATCCTCTTTTCACTTTCTTTTTATCCTGCCCTAAAGCAATACGAAGCACATCCTTCATAGTATCCACATAATGAAATTTCAGGCCAGTCAGATATTCCTTTTTAATTTCCAGAACATCCACTTTATTTTCTTTCGAAAGAATGATCTCGTGAATGTGAGCCCTGCGCGCAGCAAGAATCTTCTCTTTTATTCCACCTACCGGCAAAACCTTTCCACGAAGCGTAATTTCTCCGGTCATCGCAAGATCACGCCTAATCTTCGTTTTGCGAAAAGCCGATACAAGTGCTGTCAGCAATGTAACACCCGCTGATGGACCATCCTTTGGTGTTGCACCTTCGGGAACATGAATATGTATATTAAAATTATCAATTTCATTTTGAGGAACGCCAAACTGATCTCCGTTTGAACGAAGATACTGCATTGCCAGCGTTGCGGATTCTTTCATTACATCTCCCAAGTTGCCAGTCAGCGTTAAGTTTCCTTTACCCTGACTCAGACTTGCTTCAACAAAAAGAATTTCCCCACCCGATGCAGTCCAGGCAAGACCAGTAACAACACCAGGAAACTCACCACCAATTTCTTTATCCATCTGAAAACGGCGTGCACCCAGATATTTTTCAATAAGCTCAGGTGTAATTTTTAGTGAAGGCTTGCTTCCCATTGCAATGCCTTTGGCAAGTTTACGGATAACGGTTGCTATTTTCTTTTCGAGATCGCGTACGCCTGATTCGCGCGTGTAATCTTCAATAATTTTAACTAGTGCTTTATCCGAAAATGTGAGTTTACGATCACCCATTCCGTGTTCGGCAACTTGTTTAGGCACCAGATGGCGTTTTGCGATTTCCAGTTTTTCTTCCAGAATATATCCCGACATTTCAATCACTTCCATTCTGTCGCGCAATGCAGGTTGAATAGGAGAAAGCGTATTTGCAGTAGCAATAAACATAACGCGTGATAAGTCGTATTCAGTTTCCAGATAATTATCATAAAATGCATTGTTCTGCTCCGGATCCAACGCTTCCAATAAAGCAGAAGAAGGATCGCCGTGCAGTGGATTGCTTCCCACTTTATCAATTTCATCCAGTACAAATACAGGATTCGATGTTTTTGCTTTTTTAATATTCTGAAGAATTCTTCCGGGCATTGCACCAATGTATGTCTTGCGGTGACCACGCACTTCCGCTTCATCATGCACACCACCCAACGACATACGGATATAATTTCTGCCCAATGAACGTGCTATTGATTTTCCCAAAGATGTTTTACCAACTCCCGGAGGACCCACCAGACAGAGAATCGGAGACTTCATATCTCCTTTCAGTTTTAAAACTGCTAAATGTTCAAGTATGCGTTCCTTTACTTTTTCAATTCCATAATGGTCTTCATTCAGTATTCTTTGTGCAGATTTTAAATTGAAGCTGTCTTTGGAATATTCGAGCCAGGGCAAATCCAATAGAGTTTCCACGTAATTAATCTGTATCGAATATTCGGCAGCAGCCGGGTTCATGCGCTGCAGTTTTCCTATTTCACGTTTAAATAATTCTTCAACAACCTCAGGCCATTTTTTTGTTTTTGATTTCTCAAGCATGGTTGCAATCTGCTGCTCATGCGGATTTCCACCTAATTCATCCTGAATGGTTTTTAACTGCTGATTCAACAAAAACTCTCGCTGCTGCTTATCAAGATCCGTTTTAACTTTCGATTGAATCTGATTTTTCAATTCCAGCATTTGCAATTGCTTGGTCATGTGAAGAAGAATCTGATTCGCTTTCTCACTGATATCAGTAACTTCAAGTAATTTTTGTTTCTCCTTAACATCTACATTTAAGTTGGACGAAACAAAATTGATCAGGTAATTTGAACTTTCAATATTTTTTAATGCAAAGGCTGCTTCTGATGGAATATTCGGCGACATCTGAATAATCTGCATAGCCATATCCCGAACCGTTGAAACCAGGGCCTGAAAATCATCCATACCACTCTGGCTTTTGTCAACCGGAGGAGGAACATGTAATTGTGTCACTTTGGCTTTCAAATATGGGTCCGTCTCAACGATTTCTTCCAGACGGATTCTTTTTTTTCCCTGAATGATCGCTGTAGTGCTACCATCAGGCATTTGGAGAAGTTTAATTATATGAGCAACCGTTCCAATTTTATTGAGATCGTCAAACATTGGATCTTCAACAGCATCATCCAGCTGCGAAGTAACACCAATGGTTTTATCTTTCCTGTATGCATCACGGATCAACGAAATTGATTTATCACGTCCCACAGTAATCGGAATAACAACACCGGGAAAAAGAACCGTGTTGCGCAAAGGTAGTATTGGCAATACTTCCGCAATGGTTTCATTGTTCATCACTTCTTCATCTTCAGCAGAAAGAAGAGGAATGAATTCTGTTTCTTCGTTGAGAATATTGCTTAGCTGTATGTGTTCGTTTTCAAAAAAATCATTCATAATAAGTCATTTTGGCAGTACAAGGGTATTTCAAAAAGAGAATAGCCCTATAGTCAATTTCAATGCCGTTCTTAAAAGCCTATAGATCGCGGTATTGCTGTGTCAGACTATAAACAGCTTCAAATATATTTCTGTCTTCAAAAGAAAATTCAATGTTCCGTCTAGAGACAACATTCTCAGCAACCTCGATGGCTTTGCCCAATTCGAAGTTTGTCATTCCACCTGCTCCGCCCCATGAAAATGAGGGGATAAAGTTTCGTGGGAAGCCACAGCCGAAAATATTAGCGCTAACACCGACAACAGTTCCAGTGTTGAACATAGTGTTAATCCCGCATTTTGAATGATCACCTATAAACAATCC
>JAZDMK010000318.1:0-34586 GCA_043800975.1 Bacteroidota bacterium
TTTAATTTCATATACATCATCTGAATAGGCTGGCCAGGGTGTTTCTTCGCCTTCAATCCACTCGCGCTTACGACTGGAATTCCAGGAAATTATACGACCATCCTCTGTAGTGATTTTTGCATCTTCCACTTCAATGTCAAAATATGTGTGATTTTCTCCGTTTTTCCCTTTGTTGGTTACTGTTTTAGTTCCTTCTATCAATGTCCCGTCTTTGTAATAATCAACCAGAGAAACAGTAATAATTGACCCGGGCGTTCTGTATTTGCCAGTCATGCCGATAACTATTTTTCCTTTGCGAAGTATCCCGTCATTACTGGTGCAACCTATCGTTCCAAAATCAACTGTAATTGTTTTGGGGAATGTAGTAGTATCAGCTGGAGATACAGTAACAGTAGCGCAGGACCATGAAGTAAGTTTCAATGCTGATGCCTGATTCTTGCAAGCGAAGTCTACCTGTTTATACACATCATCAAATGCACCTTCAGCAATTGCATTGTCCTGAGCAGTAGTACGTGCAGATTCCTTGTCCTTGCGACTACATGCTGCCAGAGAAATTGCAGCTAATGTCAAAAGAATAAAAGCTTTTTTCATATTGAATAGGTTTTAGAGAAAAACAAAAGTACAAAAAATTGAAAATCAAAAGAAAATTAAGACTTCATAAAATCTCCAAGTGCATTATCATATGCTTTTTTGCATTCTTTGACAAAGCCAAAAGATTCATCATTGATTCGCATTTCACCTTTGGTAACGTGCCCCAACAATGTGCATGGAATTTTCAAATCATTTTTCATATCAATAAAATCTGATTCTTTGTCAGAATCAACCGAAACAACAATTCTTCCCTGCGCTTCACCGAATAAAAACGCGTCATTTCTGATTTCACAATCAGTAGTAATATCAAACCCAAGTTCAACAGGCATAGCGGATTCAAACAAAGCAACAAACAATCCGCCTTCAGAAACATCATGCGCAGATTCAATTAATTTGCTTTTAATCATTTTCAGAACGCCTTTCTGTACCTTTAATTCCTGATCCATATCAAAATAAGGTGCCGGAGAATTTTTAATATTCTTGTAGGAATGCAAGTACAATGAAGAATTAATATCATTTTTGCTTTCACCCAAAAGATAAATCACATCGCCTTTTTTGCGAAAACCCATTGTCATCTGATCTTCCTTGTAATCCAGAATTCCAACCATTCCAATTACAGGTGTTGGAAAAACAGCTTCGGGAGTACCACCATCAACAGATGCCTGGTTGTAGAAACTAACATTGCCGCCAGTTACAGGCGTTCCAAATTTCAAACAGGCTTCACCCATTCCTTTGATTACATTTTCAAACTGCCAGTACACTTCAGGAACATAAGGATTTCCAAAATTCAGACAATTGGTTATGGCTGCAGGCTCGCCACCTGAACAAACAATATTTCTTGCAGCTTCAGCAACAGCAATCTGCGCACCGACTTCAGGGTCTGCATATACATATCTGGAATTACAATCTGTTGTAAGGGCAAGTGCACGGTTTGTTCCTTTAATGTTAATTATGGCTGCATCGGAAGGAAAATTCGTAGACATATTGCGTGTTTGCACCATGGAATCATATTGTTCATACACCCATTTTTTTGATGCTATGTTTAAATCACGAATGATATAATTGGCTACATAAACCAAATCTTCGGGCTCAGGAACATTATTAATGTTAAATTTTTTCGATTCTTTGTAATAAGCAGGTTCTTTGGTTTCACGCGTGTACACAGGCGCACCTCCGCCCAGCACGAGCGTATCGGCAGGAACATCGGCAACCAGTTTACCATGCATATGGAACAACAAACGATTGCCTTCGGTAACTTCACCAATAATTTTACAATTCAAATCCCATTTTTCAAAAACAGCTTCCACTTCTTTCTCGCGTCCCTTCTTCACAATAACCAGCATTCTTTCCTGAGATTCAGAGAGCAGAATTTCAAAAGGCTTCATATTTTCCTGACGTAGCGGAACTTTATCTAAATGAATAATCATTCCATGCTTGCCCTTGGCCGACATTTCAGATGTTGAGCAAATAATTCCGGCAGCGCCCATATCCTGCATTCCAACAAGAGCGCCTGTTTTAATAACTTCCAGCGAAGCTTCCAGCAAAAGTTTTTCCTGAAAAGGATCCCCAACCTGAACGGATGGAAGCTTTTCGGATGATTCTTCTGTAATATCTTCAGAGGCAAAGGTAGCACCATGTATTCCATCTTTTCCTGTAGAGGAACCAACAATGTACACAGGGTTTCCTACACCTTCTGAAATTGCAGATACAGTATTTCCCGCACGTACAATCCCAACTGACATGGCATTCACTAATGGGTTGGTATTGTAACATTCATCAAAATAAACTTCTCCACCTACAACAGGAACACCGAATGCATTGCCATAATCACCAATGCCTTTCACAACACCACGAAGAAGCCATTTTGTTTTTTCGAGGTTCATATTTCCAAAGCGAAGTGAATTCAGTTGTGCTATTGGGCGCGCGCCCATTGTAAAAATATCACGGTTGATTCCGCCCACACCTGTTGCAGCGCCCTGGTAAGGCTCAACAGCCGAAGGATGATTATGCGATTCGATTTTAAAACAACAACCCCAGCCATCGCCAATATCAATCAACCCAGCATTTTCCTCACCTGCTTCTACAAGCAATCGTTCACCTTTGCGGGGAAGTGTTTTTAAAAGTCTTATAGAATTTTTATAGGAGCAGTGTTCCGACCACATTACTGAATAAATACTGAGTTCAGTAAAATTGGGTGTACGGCCCAGATTCTGTTTGATTTTTTCAAATTCCTCCGGTAATAACCCCAGTTGGGCGGCGGCATCCAGTGTAATCTGCATATCTTCCATATTCACATCTTTAGCTTTGCGGCAAAGGTAAACAAGATATGTTTTAAAAAAATTTATTTTAAAATTTTTATAGTCTATCTTTGGCCGTTACTTTTTCAGAATGTTAGATGTTATTTTAACTGCGTGTTACACGATCCTGTTCGTGTTTCTTATTTTCCGTTTGCCTTTCTTCAAAATTGACGGGCTGAGCCGGAAAAGCATTACTGCTTTTTTTCTAATTAAAGTAGTAGCCGGACTGGCGCTGTTTTTCTTGTACACCTATTTTTATACAGACAGAAAAACTGCTGACATCTTTAAATATTATGATGACAGCAAAATTTTGTTTGATACTTTTTTTACAAATCCCGAACATTTTTTTAGAATGCTGTTTGGAATTGACAATAACACCAGCGAATTCACCGGATATTACACTTCCATGAATAACTGGTATCGTGAATATGAAAGTAATTTGTACAACGACAGCCACACCATCATTCGTATTAATGCAGTACTCCGTTTCTTTTCATTTGGATGTTTCAATGTGCACACGGTGTTCATGTCATTCTTCTCTTTGCTTGGATTAACCGCTATTTACAAAACATTCCGTATTATTATCCGCGATAAGAAAAACATGCTTGCGATCGCTGTTTTTCTTGTTCCATCTGTTGTATTTTGGGGTTCCGGTGTATTAAAAGAAAGCATTCTTATTTTCGGTCTGGGTTTTCTTTTCTGGTTTTATCATAAGCTGTTTCTCATTCGTTTCTCCTGGATTTCATTGGCGTGGGTTATCATTTCCTTAATACTTCTTCGCTTTACAAAATTCTACATTCTGGTAGCAGTGCTTCCGGGATTCATTGCAAATACATGGCTGATGCTGACTGCCTACCGCAAACCCATTCTTAAATACGCAGTAGTTTTAATCCTATATGTTATTTCAGCATTTGGCATTCATTACCTTTTGCCCGAATACAGCCCCTTTGACATTTTATACATCAAACAAAAAGATTTTATTAATTTATCATTGTTCATGCAGTCGGGCAGTTTTATTCAACCACCCTCACTCGATAATGGACTAATCAGTTTCTTCATTGGAATTCCTTTAGCATTATTCAACTGTGTATTCAGACCTTTCTTTTTTGAATCCACAAATCCGTTTATCTTATTAGCAGGAATTGAAAATTTCTTCATCATTCTTTTAATAATAATATCCATTGTATTTTCTTCGAAAAGCAAACCCAATGCAATGATTTTTCTTTTTTCGCTGAGTTTTGTTTTATTGCTGTTTACGCTGATTGGCATGGTAACACCTGTGATGGGCGCGATTGTCCGATACAAGGTACCTGCACTGCCATTTTTAATATCGGCCCTAGTAATGATCATTAATAAAGAAAAACTGATTGCTTTTTTTCCTGTTTTGAAGAAACTAAAAAAAATAAAGTTATGACTGAAACTGTCCTGATTACAGGTGCCACTGCGGGAATCGGCGAGGCCATTTCTCTTTTGTTTGCCAAAAATAAATACAGAGTAATTATTACAGGCCGACGAAAAGAATTGCTGGATAAGCTATCTGAAAAAATCACAAAAGAATTCAACGCAGAAGTGTATCCGCTTTGTTTTGATATCAGGAGCAAAGAAGCAGTTGTCGCATCACTAAAACAACTGCCCGATACTTTTAAAACGATAGACATTCTTGTTAACAATGCGGGACTTGCCGCTGGTATTGACAGTATTCAGGAAGCCAATTATGATCACTGGGATCAGATGATCGATACCAACATTAAGGGTTTGCTTTACATAACAAGAGCCATAGCGCACGAAATGGTTTCCAGAAAAAAAGGGCACATTATTAACATCAGTTCGATTGCAGGCAAAGACGTTTATCCGGGCGGAAGTGTATACTGTGCAACCAAATCAGCAGTTGATGCACTTTCGAAAGGTATGCGCATCGATATGCTGAAACACAATATGCGCGTCACCAACATAAGTCCGGGTGCAGTTGAAACAGAGTTTTCACTGGTTCGTTTTGATCAGGATAAAGAAAGATCTAAAAAAATATATTCAGGATACAAACCCCTTGCAGCAAATGATGTTGCAGAAGCGGTGTATTTTGCTGCCAGCAGACCAGCCCATGTTAACATTAGCGAACTTACGATAACGCCCGCTGCACAAGCAAATCCATTCTTTGTCAACAAACAGGAATAGCCGCTGTTTTTTTTTTGTACTTTTGCATCCATTAATCTAAATAAAATGGAAATTACACGGGTATTTGATTTACTTGAACGACATAATCATTTTTGGCCCGATAAAACTAATATTCTGGGTGGAAAAGACAATGGTGAATGGTATGAATTTTCAGTAAAGGATTACATTGAAAAATCAAATGCCATCAGCTATGGCTTATTAAATCTGGGAATTGAGAAAGGCGACAAAATCGCCACCATTACATTCAACCGCCCTGAATGGAATTGTCTTGATATGGGAATCCAGCAGATCGGCGCCATCCATGTTCCCATTTATCCTACGATTAGCGATAAAGATTATGAATACATTTTGTCGCATGCCGAAGTAAAAATAATTTTTGTTGCAGGCGAAGAAATGTATCGCCGCATTAAACATATTATTCCAAACATTCCATCACTGAAAGCCATTTACACTTTTAAGAATCTTCATGGCTTCGAACATCTGGGTGAACTGATGGAACATGGACGGGAGAATGAGCAGCCTGAAAAATTGCAGCAAATTAAAAATTCTATCACCACAGATGATATTGCTACGATCATTTACACGTCTGGAACAATAGGTAATCCCAAAGGTGTAGTTTTGCTTCACCGGAATATCATCAGTAACTTTCTTGCAGCCTCAACCATCCCGCCTCTGGGTCCCGAACACCGCGCCCTCAGCTTTCTTCCGCTTTGTCATATCTATGAAAGAATGCTGAACTACATGTATCAGTATTTAGGAATTTCTATTTACTACGCTGAGAATATTGCTACTGTAGCTGACAATATGAAGGAAATCAATCCTGATATATTGAGTACAGTTCCTCGTTTGCTTGAAAAGATTTACGATAAAGTTTATGCAAATGGCCGCAAGCTGAAAGGAGTGAAAAGGTTAATTTTCATGTGGGCCATACGCGTTGGTTTTGGATATGAAATCAATCCTGAAAAAAAATGGTTTTACTTTTTAAAACTACGTATTGCTCGTAAACTTGTTTATTCAAAAATAACTCCTGCACTTGGCACCAACCTCGACCTCATCGTATCTGGCGGTGCGGCATTGCAACCAAGGCTGGCCCGCTTTTTCTGGGCACTGGGTTTGCGCGTATTGGAAGGATACGGATTAACAGAAACATCTCCTGTTGTTGCTGTCAATAATCTGGAGCCAAACGGTGTTCGTTTTGGAACCGTTGGACCGCTTTTACAACACGTAAATGTAAAAATTGCCGATGATGGCGAAATCCTGGTTAAGGGCCCCGGCGTTATGCATTCTTATTACAACGAACCTGAATTAACCCGTGAGGCGATTGATAACGACCAATGGTTTCACACAGGTGACATTGGAAGAATGATTGACAATCACTTTTTGCAAATCACCGGAAGGAAAAAAGAAATTTTTAAAACATCATTCGGTAAATATATTGCCCCCGCTCCTATTGAAAATAAATTTAAAGAATCTCCTTTTATTGATCAGATTTTTGTGACCGGAGAAAATCAGAAATTTGCAGGAGCACTTATTACGCCAGACTTTCAACATTTGAAAGAATGGTGTGTGCGTAAAGAAATTCCCTATACATCGAATGAGGAAATTGTTCACTTGCCTCGTATTCGCAAGCGTTTCATGAAAGAAGTGAATAACTTCAACCATCAGTTTGGCGATACCGAACAAATCAAACGCTTTGAATTAATGGAAAAAGAATGGACCATCGAATCAGGCGAACTCACGGCTACGTTGAAATTACGCAGGACATTCATTTCAAACAAACACAAAGAAGCTATCGATAAGCTTTTTAATAATTAGTATATTTTAAGAAAATTTCTGTTGCAAGTTTTATTTGCAGTGTGCGTCAATTTTTTCTTTCGCCATTCCAACACCTGCTTTCAGCGATCGGTTCCAGTCTTCACACGCTCCCACTTTATCACCTGATAGAAATTTAGAATTTCCCCGGTTGTAACATGCCTGATAAAAATCAGGGCTTATATCCATCGTTTTTGTATAGTCTGCGATAGCCTCTGAATACCGTCCCAGCTTTTGATATACAGCTCCACGGTTGTTGTAATACTTATACATTTTTGGAGCAAGAGCAATCGCTTTTGTATAATCCGAAGCTGCTTCAACATATTTTTCTGCCCCATTGTATGAATTTCCCCTGTTGAAAAAATAAGAAGCATCATTGGGGTTAATTTCAATTGCCTTTGTAAAATCGGCTATACCTTTATCGTACTGCTTTGTTTTGAAATAAACCAAGCCACGATTGTTATAGGCTTTCGAATATTTTTCGGTAATGCTGATCGCTTCTGTAAAATCAACAATGGCAGAATCAAACTCGGCTTTCATATAGTAGCAAAGGCCTCTGTCGTTTAGTGCTTCTGCGAGAAAAGGATTCATTTCTAATGATTTAGTGAAATCTGCAATGGCTTCCTCATACTCGCCATAATTGAAATGGGCTGTCCCAAACTGATAGTAGTCAGTTGCGGTCTTTTGTGCCGACACATTCAAAAATGCCAGCGCACTGATTATTAATATACCCAGCCGTTTTTTCATAGGTTCGCTAATGCCTGCAAAATACATGCTATTTTTTAAGTTGTCAATAGTAGTAAACACGTAAGTTTTCTACGCAGATAAAAGTGTTAATAAAAGTTTTCTTCTGCCTCCGCTGTTCCTGAACTCACATAGATAAACTCCCTGCCAAGTGCCCAATGCCAGCTTCCCGTCCACAACAGGAATGGTAAGCGAACATCCAAACATGGATGATTTTATATGCGCCGGCATATCATCCGAACCTTCGGAATCATGCGCATATTTTGTAGAGCTGTCCGGGGCTATTAAATCAGAAAATCTAGATAAATCATGCAATACAGTAGGATCCGCATTTTCATTGATCGTTAATGCAGCGGAAGTATGTTTTAGAAAAACATGCAGTATTCCATTGTAAGAATTTCCATCAAGAAAGTTTTCAACTAAACTTGTTATCGAATGTATCCCGCGCGGAAAGGCAGGCAGCAGAATTTCTTTGCGTTGAAGCAAAACTATTGATTTTGCAGTTGCATCTTTGCAAACGAATCATTTTTAAGCATCTCAACTGCTTTTTCTATGTTGTCATCAATCTCACTGATGCATTCATAGTAAGCGTTCATGTCAAAAAGATTGCGGGCAATCAGTGCTTTCAACTGCGAGTTGATAACCTTTTCAGAAGTTTTAAATTCTTTTTCATTCTTCTTCACGCCTTTCTTTTCGCCCAGTGCAAACATATCATTCAGCATTTGCGTTGTGATCTTAAATGAGCTTTTGTATTCCTTAACACTTTTGTATTTTTCGTTCAGTGCTTTTCTGTTTTTATCAACATATTCAATACAAAACTGACTGATTACATTCTTCCTGTACAATTCAGTAAGATATTTCGAAGCAAAGCTTGTATCCATTGGAATAAACACATCGGGCATGATGCCACCGCCACCATATACAACGCGGTTGTGCGGAGTTTTAAATTTTAATGAATCCGGAAACTTCACACTGTCAGGATGCAGTAACTCGCCATTCTTGTATCTTTTTTCAATGTCCTTAAAATAATTTTCAATATTTCCTTTGTAAGGCTTTTGAATACAACGTCCGGTTGGCGTGTGGTAGCGCGCCGTTGTCATACGGATTACTGAACCGTCAGGCAGATTAAAAGGTTTCTGAACAAGTCCTTTTCCATAGGAACGACGGCCGATAATCATTCCGCGATCCCAGTCCTGAATGGCACCCGCCACAATTTCACTGGCCGAAGCAGAACCTTCATCAATCAGAACAACAACTTTACCCTGTTCAAAGGAACCTCCTGCGTGCGATTCGGAGCGATTGATCGGGCTGTTCATACCTTCAGTATAAACAAGTGTTTTTCCGCTTCCTATAAATTCATCCGACAGTTCAATTGCAGTTTGAAGATACCCACCCGAGTTATCACGCAAATCAAGAATCAGATTCTTTGCACCGGCTGCTTTTAAGCGGTTAAGGCCTTCATTAAATTCACCCACTGTTTTGGCAGCAAAGCGGTTTATCTTTATGTATCCGATTTCTGGAGCAGCCATATAGCAAGCGTCCATGCTGAAGATGGGGATTTTATCTCTTTTAATGGGATATTCAAGCAAATCCTTTTCACCGGCCCGTTGTATTTTAACTGTAACGAGTGTTCCTTTGGAGCCGCGAAGACGCTTGAAAACCCATTCATTCGTAACTTTCTTTCCTGTTGCATCCTCATCATCAATTTTAACAATGCGGTCACCCGACATGATGCCGAGCTTTTCGGAAGGCCCGCCGGGAATTGTAGAAAGCACATAAATCGTATCGTTCAGAATGTTGAACTGAACGCCGATGCCTTCAAAGTTTCCATCCAGGCTTTCTTTCGATTCTTTCATTTCTTCTTTGGAAAGATAAACCGAATGCGGATCCATTTCCTTCAGCATACCAACTATGGCGTTGGTGACAAGCTCTGAATTCTTGACAGTATCCACATAAAAGTTATTGATAATATTCAGCGCGCCTGTAAATTTATTGGAAGCAGTAGTGATATCAATATCCTGCGAACGTACGTTTCCGGCCAGCAATACAAAAAAAGCAATCAGCGAAAACAGGATTTTATTTTTTCTCATATTCAATATTTTAAATACAAATGTAAAGCAATGATACGCAAGTTAGAGAATTTTAACAAATTTTATCAATCAACAAGTATTCTGTAAATACAAACGTTTGAATTTGCATAATATTATTTCACTGTATCATCCGATAAGAAGAATTACTATTAATGCTTTTTACCAAGATGATATTTCTTCGCATTTTCCACAAAAGTCTTTGAAAGAATTCCCGCCAGCGGATGATCGAAAGGCAAACGCTCCGGATGCCACTGCACGGCAATCATAAAAAAATTTTCTTCCGGATTCGTCCACTCAATAGCTTCCACAATACCATCTGCAGACGTTGCCACCACGCGAATCAGATCGGCAGGCATATCCACCGCCTGATGATGCAGACTGTTGACCATAGCTGTTTTCACGCCCGTTATTTTATAAAGAAATGAAGAAGAATCGATTTTAATTTCATGCATGCATTTCTTCGGACCTTCGATGCGGTGCAGCAAAGCGCCGGGTTTGTCAGCAGGAATATCCACAATCAGTGTTCCGCCAAGCGCTACATTTAGTACCTGTTCGCCGCGGCAAATGGCCAGTATTGGTATTTTCAAAATACCAGCTGTGAGGATGGCTGTAATATCTACTGTATCGCGCTTACGCTCTATGGTGCAGCGTGCCGAATCTTTTCCCATTCCGTAAATCTTCGGATCCACATCCGGACCGCCTGTCACCACAAGGCCAGAGCAGGTTGTCAGCACTTTGCTGATTTGCCTTGCATTCATATCAATCAGATCGATGCATTCGATTTTCGGATCCGACTGAAGAATGAATGTTTTATACATTTCATATTTGTCCGAGCCGGATGCTTTGGTGAATGCAATACGAATCACGCTATCCTTCGTATTCTGTGCAGTGGATACTTTGCCCATAATCAGAATCAGTAAAACCGGTAAAATGAATCTTTTCAACTTCTAATCTTTAATCTGAGGGAACAGGATTTCAAAATTCCTGAATACAAACTTACGTTAATTTTGATTTTTATAAAAAATCAAATAAATTTAACAAAAAAAGCAGCCTCTTTTTGAAGCTGCTTATTTTATTGTAAGTTTTTCCAGACTGAATATCAGAACTGATACTTGTTATCTTCAATCAGTTTATTGGCAATACGGCGGCGGGCTTCTTTCACATTCACCGGTTTCATTTCGGTAAGTATGACAAGGGCGTTACGCAGTTTTGAATACATTTCACCTTCAGCGAATGTTACAAGTGCATCGTCAGCAAATTTAAATACATGCTGACAGGCCTCGTGTAAGTAGCAATCCAGAATATCTTTGTATAATTTATTTCCTTCGACACCTTTGATTGCTTCCAGTTTTTTAACACGCAGTAAAATGGATTCCGCAGCATACATATGAACAATCATATCCGATATGCACATCATCACTTCCTGCTCAGTACTGAATTGTTTCCCTAAAGCATTGTGGGAGCGTTCCAACACAAGCAACAGTGCCTTTTTCAGATTAACAATCAGGTTGTTTCTGTATTCAAAATAATCTTCTCCTGTAGCTGCTTTAATATCATTTTTCATCACAGCGTCAAACACTTCTTTTCCTTTCGGGAACAATTGGGAATCGGCTCTCTTAGCATACTTGAGAGTCATATCCGTCATCACAAGACGATTGATTTCGTTCGTTCCTTCAAAGATACGGTTGATGCGTGAATCTCTATAAGCCCGATCGGCAGGCATTTCAGCTGAGAAGCCCATGCCACCCATAATCTGAACTGTTTCATCCACGATATAATCCAGCGTTTCTGAACCCAGCACTTTCAGCAATGCAGCTTCCAGTGCATATTCAGTAAATGATTCCTGAAAGACTTTGATTTTATCTTTTCCTTCAGCAACAAGTTTTTCGATCGTTTGATCAATATATTTACTTAAACGGTAGGTAGCCGATTCTGTAGCAAATACACGAATCACCTGCTCAGCCAGTTTGTATTTAATAGCACCAAAATTTCCGATTAGTTGTCCGAACTGCTTGCGTTCATTAGCATAATTTACTGCATGATTAATACTGCACTTAGCAGCGCCCAGCACATTTGCGCCCAGCTTGATACGACCCACGTGCAAAATGTTCAATGCAATACGAAATCCTTCGCCCCTGTTTCCAATCATATTTTCAACAGGAACAATACAATCATTAAAAAAAATCTGTACAGTAGATGATCCTTTGATTCCCATTTTCTTTTCTTCGGGATTAAAAGATACACCCGGAAAATCACGCTCTACCAAAAATGCACTCAGAATTTTATCGTTATCAACTTTGGCAAAAACAGTAAGTACATCAGCAAATCCGCCATTGGTAATCCACATCTTTTGTCCGTTCAGAATATAATTTTTTCCGTCTTCAGAAAGTACAGCACGTGAGCGACCTGAATTAGCATCTGATCCTGCATTGGGTTCAGTAAGGCAATACGCAGCTGCAAATTCGCCGGAAGCCATACGCGGAATGTATTTCTTTTTCAATTCTTCGGAACCGTAATACAACAAAGGAAGTGTTCCAATACCTGTGTGTGCAGAATAGGCAACTGTATATGAATATCCGGCTCCCAGCTCTTCACTGGCCAACATGGATGTTACAAAATTTTGTCCGAATCCATTCAGTTCTTCGGGAACAGAAATACCCAGCAATCCAAGCTCCCCTGATTTTACAATCAGCGAACGCATGGTTCCAGGTTCATTTTTATCAATGGTTTCCAGATTGGGAAAAACTTCTGTTTGCAGAAAATCTCGGCATGTTTCCGCGATCATCTTCTGCTCCTCATTAAACTCTTCAGGGATAAAAATTTCTTCTGCTCCTTGCAATAAAAATTCTCCGCCCTTCATATAATTATTATTATCCATCATTTCAGTTTCTTGAAATTTGAGGTGCAAAGGTACAACGATATGCTTAATTGAACGAAGTTGATATTATTTAAACAATACAATCATTTTTTACACCCTGATTCTTAGAAAAATAAAAATCTTTTTGTTGAAAACTTTTGCTGTTAATCCGGTAGCAATTGCACGATTTAAGCTAACAAAACAGGTGAAATTATCTTTGCTCAGAAAGTCTATGCAGTTGGTGGGATATCCTTTACTATGGAAAAAAGTGAAAACAGGCTTTCCGAAAAAAGATCTCGTTAATGACACAACCTGATTAAGAAATATTACTTCAAAGGTGAATCAGGCTCATTCTTCATCATTTTATAAGCCTGTTTATCTATAAAGGCCGGAAAAAACTTACGAAGCAAAACCGACATCTTTCCAGTTGAAGTCATTACTAACGTACGTTTACGCTTTTTTACCGACTTCATTATTCTTTCAGCCACTTCTTCGGCTGACATCATTTTCTCTTCCTTACGTGGCGATTCGCCTTGCTGGCTGCCGTCTTTTGCCAATGCCGAATTTCGTATATTGGAAGCTGTAAACCCGGGGCAGGCTATCAGCACATGCAATCCCTGATACAAAGTTTCCGTTCGTAATGTTTCCAGAAAACCATGCATCGCAAACTTGGAAGCAGAATACCCGGTACGTCCCGGAAGGCCCATATATCCGGCAATTGAGGAAACACCGACCACACTGCCTTTACTTTTCAATAAATACGGAAGTGCATATTTTGAACAGTAAACCGTGCCCCAGAAATTCGTATTCATGAGACTCCGCATTACATTCAGATCAAGTTCTTCAAAAATTGCACGCATCGAGATGCCTGCATTGTTGATCAGAACATCCACCGTAGAAAAGTTATCCACAGCTGTTCGTATTATTTTTTTACAATCTTCTTCATCCGAAACATCAGCTTTAACGGCTATTGCCTCAACATTCTTTTCTTTTAGTTCCTGAACAAGTTCAGTCAGTTTGCTCTCATTTCGAGCTGCCATAACAATTCTGCAACCTTGTTCCGCGCATTGGCGAACCAGCGCCAATCCTATGCCTGATGAGGCTCCTGTGATAATAACTACTTTTCCTTTCATGGTTTCAATTTCTGTAAGTCTTGATTTTCAACGATTGTGATCATAATTTCTAAAAAAAAACAATTTTTATTTTTTCGTTTAAATAAAATTTTATCTTTGCACCTCCATTCAGGATGGTTAAGTAGCTCAGTTGGTAGAGCATCGCCCTTTTAAGGCGGGGGTCCTGGGTTCGAGTCCCAGCTTAATCACGCAGCCTGCGAAAGCAGGCTTTTTTTTTACCCCTTGCTCAACCTTCATTCACTACTCCTTTTCTTCATTTTTTTCATCCTCGCACGGACATTCACGCATGTACTGATCAATTAATTTATTGCTGATACCCATACTCGAAAAACCACCATCGTGGAAAATATTCTGCATCGTTACCATGCGCGTCATATCCGAAAACATCACCGCACAAAGCTTTGCACAATCTTCTGCACTTGCATTTCCGAGTGGTGACATATCATCTGAGTAATCTTTGAACGCATCCATTTTCTTGACAACCTTGGCTGCTGTAGTTGGAGTGGGTGATTGCGAAACTGTATTTACCCTTACTTTCTTCATCCATCCCAGGTGATATCCAAACTGACGTGCTACTGATTCCAGCAATGCCTTCGCATTCGACATATCGCTATAGGAAGAGAACACACGCTGCGCACCTACATAGCTAAGCGCCAGCACCGATGCCCATTCATTAAACGCATCCTGCTTCAACGCAACATGCAGCATTTTATGCAATGAAACAGCTGATACATCAAGCGTTTCCATCATGTAATCATAATTGATCTCGGTATAGTGCAAACCTTTTCTTACGTTGGGTGACATAGCTACGGAATGCAAAAGAAAATCAATTTTACCACCCAGAATTTCCTGCGACTCTTTGAAAACACGCTCCAGATCGGGTATTGATGTGGCATCGGCTTCAATAATTTTTGATCCCGTTTCTTCAGCCAGCTGCGGCAAAGTCCCCAATCTCAGCGCCAATGCATTGTTACTTAAAACAAACTGACCTCCTTCTTCATGAACCGTCTTTGCCACATGCCAGGCAATCGATGAATCGTTCATCGCTCCGAAAATAATTCCTTTTTTTCCTTTTAATAAATTGTATGACATTCTGCTTGATTTATGATTTAGGATTATTCACTCTATTATTAGTTTTCAAATGTGTTCATGAGCTCCCTTCGGTCGGTTTTTGATTTACGATTAATAGTTAATCTAAGTTATGAGTTTTTTCCATGTAATCAAACTATAGGTTTTTCGCTAAAGAATTTATTTTTTCAATAACTCCTTCGCATTGGCTACAGCCGCCGGTGTGAGTTCTTCGCTGCTCAGCATGGCAGCCAGCTCATTCACCCTTTCGGTTTTGTTCAGTTCACTCAATTGTGTCTGCGTTACTTTACCGGAAGTTTCTTTATAAACTTTAAAATGTTTTTCTCCCTTTGCTGCAATCTGCGGCAGATGCGTGATACAAATCACCTGCATATTCTCCGACATTCGTTCCAGAATACCTCCAATTTTTCCTGCAATCTCGCCGGATACACCCTGATCGATTTCATCAAAGATAATCGAAGGCAATTGCTTTTGCTTTGCCATCAATGATTTCAGGCTTAACATCAAACGGGATAATTCTCCGCCGGATGCTACTTTCGCAATCTCACGCGCTTCCGATCCCTTGTTCGCTGTAAATAAAAAACGTATCTGATCAAATCCGTTATGCGTCAGAACATCGCTGGTAGTGTGCTCTGCCTTGAGTAATCCATCGGGCATTCCCAATTCAGAAAGCATTTTAATAACGGATTTTTCTAATACAGGAATACTCTTTTTTCTTTTATCCGAAATCCTGGCAGCCGCTTGCTTAAGTGTTTCCAACTGTTTCAGAAGTTCTTTCTCCAACGCATCGATTGTATCACGAATATCTGTAACCGAAAGCAATTTTTTCTCAAGCGATTCTTTGACGATGATCAACTCTTCGGTTGTTTTAACATTGTGTTTTTGCTCCAGTCTGTATAGCATATCCAGCTTACCCTCCAGCACTTCGGCTCTTTCGGGATCCACTTTAATATCATGAACTGAATTTTCAATTTCAAACAAAATATCTTTTACTTCTACCAGCAATGCATCCGATCGCTCGGATAATTTTTCCAGCGAAGGCAAATGCTTCTTAGCCTGATTCAGCAGTGTTTTCAACTCATGGCATGCGCCCGTCATGTTTTGACCTTCACCATCCAGCAGCAACACTGCTTTGTTCAGCGACACAAGAATTTCATCTGCATGACGAAGCATTTCTATTTCCGCTTCCATACTTTCCTGCTCGCCTGCCTTCAGCGAAACCGCTTCCAGCTCGTTGAAAAGATAACTGTGATAATCGTGATCGCTCTGCATACGACGCTCTTGTTCCTTCAGATTTTCAAGTTCACGCTGCTTTGCTTTATACTGCGTATATTCTTTGCGCCACGGTTCAGTCTCCTTAATCAGTGAAGCACAGGCGTCGATAATGTCAAGTTGGTAGGCACCGCTGTTCAGCTCTATCGTTTCATGCTGCGAATGAATATCGATCAGATGCTCCATCAGACTTTTCAGTTGATTTAGATTCACAGGTGTATCGTTGATGAATGCCCGCGACTTGGCATTGGGACTGATTTCCCTACGTATGATGGTGCGTGATTCGTAATCCAGATTTTCCTGCTCAAAAAAACCTTCCAGCGTATATCCGCTGATATCAAAGGTTCCTTCAACCACACATTTTTTTTCTTTGTCGCGCAAAACCTGCACGTCGGCTCTCTCGCCCAGTAATAAAGACAAAGCACCAATCATAATCGATTTTCCTGCACCCGTTTCACCGGTGATCATATTCAATCCGCGGCCGGGAATAAAATCGAGTTGCCCGATCAGGGCATAGTTGCTAATGGATAACTGCAGCAGCATGCCGCTTAATTTGTTGTGTTGATGTTTTTATACTTGGCCACATTTCCGGGATCAATTTCGTTCAGCAAAGGAACAACCTTGGTCTTTTCGAGCGGTGTGGCTTCTTTGAAAATATTTACCAGTTCATCCGATTTGGCGCTCATCAGCTGGGCCATCATAAACAAACCAGGTTTCTCTCTGTTCAGCTTCTGCAAACCATCCAGTCCGTCGACAATGCTGGAACGGGCTGTTTCAGCCTTATCGGCAAATACATCCATGCCCAGACGATTGTATTTATAAATGAAACTGCGTAATGCTGAATAATTTTTATTCATTAGATTTTCCATCAGCCAGTATCGGTTCTTGGTGCTTTCGAATGCCTTCCAGCCCTTTTCTCCAGCATTCTGGGCATTGTTGACAATGGTCTGCGCCTTATCTAAAAATGTTGTTCCACCTTCAGGAGAAAAAGAATCATAATCGAGTCCGATGACAACATATGCATAAAACGCAAGCACAGAAGTCAGGTTCGACAGATGTGAATTCTCGGTAAAATCCAGAGGTTGGTTTTCAAGCCATTTGATATCAAAATCCTTATCCAGAAAATTCAGAATCGTTGTGCTGTATGAACTTTTAAAAACAGGCCTGCGTGACTGTATCTGAATGGTTCCGCGATACTGATCGGTATTTGGCATTTCGAGCAGATTGATTAACACACTGCATTCGATGCGTTCTTCATTTTTAAATACATGATTCGTCCACTTACGGTTGTTCATGAATTCCCAGATGGCAATCTGAAGGTTCTCGAAGAACTTGGGATCTTTATTGGTGATCTGCGTTGTTACCTGCACGGCGCAATTCAGCTCCTGAGAGCGTCCTGTATATGCCGCCAGCGCGATAAATGAAAAGATCAGAAATGCTTTTTTCATATTCCTGAAAGTTTAATCTTGGAAATAATATAACTGACAATATCGGCAGCCACTTCTTCCTTTGATTTCAATTCAAAGGTAAGAATTTTATCACTCGCATCGGCAAGTGTAATTTTGTTCGTATCGTAACCGAATCCGGCCCCGGCATCTTTCATGGAGTTAAGAACGATCAAATCCAGCTTTTTAGTATGCAGCTTCTTCAAAGCATTTTCAATTTCATCGTTTGTCTCCAATGCAAAACCACATAAAAACTGTCCCTTCTTCTTACGCTTTCCCATTTCTGCCAGTATATCCGGGTTCTTTTTCAGATTGAGTTGAAACGTATCTTCTTTCTTTTTTATTTTTTTATTTTCTGTTTTCACAGGCGTATAATCGGCCACGGCAGCAGCCATCACAACCACATCCGCCTTCGCAGAATGCTTCATGCAGGCATCATACATCTGTTGCGCTGTTGTGACATTGAACCTCTGAACGGTTTTGTTTTTACACTCTATCGCAACAGGGCCGGCTATCAGTATCACGTCTGCTCCTTCAGAGGCAAATTGATCAGCTATGGCAAAACCCATTTTGCCGCTCGAATGATTACCAATAAATCGTACAGGATCGATCGCTTCATAGGTAGGGCCGGCAGTTACCAGCACACGCTTAGCGGTCAGTGTTTTTTTTTTACGCCGCCTTTCAGCGCTGCGAGAATATTTTCGGGTTCTTCCATCCTGCCCTCGCCTTCACGGCCACAAGCCAGATCGCCTTTTGCAGGAAGAATAATGTTGTATCCGTTTTCTTTCAGTGTTTTCAGATTGCGCTTCACCGTGAAGTGGTTCCACATGCGGTCGTTCATGGCCGGCGCAATGTATACGCTTTTATCGAAGGCGATCAGCGAGGATGATAATGCATCATCGGCGATGCCACCTGCCAGTTTCGCAATGATATTGGCTGTTGCAGGAGCCAGTATATACAGGTCGGCCCAGTCGGAAAGAGAAACATGCTGTGTGGTAAAATCGTTGGTTTCATCAAACACATCACTGTAAACACGGTTGTTCGAGAGGGTTTCCAACGTGAGGCGGGTAACAAATTGTAAGGCATTGGGGCTTGTCACCACGCGCACTTCAGCGCCTTCCTTCACAAGCAATCGAATCAGGAAACAGCTTTTGTAAGCAGCGATTCCGCCACTAATACCCACAATAACCTTTTTCCCTTTCAGGGTCATCTGTTCGTTATTCTTTAACGGGTTCTGGATTTTTATAATAAACATTTCCTTCCAGAAACTCTTTGATAGCAATAGAAACCGGCTTCGGCAGGTGTTCGTAATACTTCGAAATTTCAATCTGCTCGCGGTTTTCAAAGATTTCTTCCAGGTTGTCGGTGGTAGTAGCAAACTCTTCCAGCTTGGAATTGAGTTCTTCCTTCATTTCACGACCAATCTGGTTGGCGCGCTTGGCAACGATAACAACATCTTCATAAATGTTCGGGCTCAGTGCTTCAAAGTCGCGTGTGTTGCGGGTAATGGTGCTTACTTCCGCTTTGGTTTTCTTATAATCCATAATCAGATTTCTGCATTAATTAATTTCATTTCTCTAACGATCTGTTCGCTGATTGCATCAGCATCCCGACGGTTTTTCGATTCGGGATATTTTAATATAAACGCCCGGTACGATTCCATGGCAGCTCTGAAACGCACGGCTTTCTTAATAGCGACGCTCTTTCGGGCATAGATGTACTGACTTTTCAGAATCAGAAACATGGCTTCCTCACGGTTTTTGGTATCGGGATAATCTTTGATCAGATTGGTAAACGCAATGGCTGCTGCGGCATATTCTTCCATCTTGTAATACAGCTTTGCATTTTCGTATGATTTCAGTTCCAGCTTGGCGCGCAGTTGGTCAACCACCTTGTTGCATTCTTCCACGCGGGTGCTCTGGGGATAATTGTTCAAAAACAACTGCATCTCGTTGATGGCATGCAGGGTATTGCTCTGGTCGAGTTCATAATCGGGCGAATCGAGATAATAGCAATAGGCATTTCTGAAAGCGCTTTCTTCGGCCCGTGGCTCAGTGGGATACACCTTGGTAAATTCCTTGAAATAGTAGCTGGCCATGATGTAATCTTCCTTGTTGTAATAGCAATAGGCCAGATAATACATCACATCTTTCAGCCTTTCGGTGCCGCGATAGTAAACATAAAGGTCGTCAAAAAGCTGCAGGGCTCTGAAATAGTCCTTTTCGCCATAATATTTCATGGCTACTTCATACTTTTTGGGATAATCGGTACTCTTCAGCAGCTTGTCGTACTTGCTGCACGATACCAGGCTCAGCGCCAGAACGAGGGTAATAACGTATTTCAATGGAATATTTCTCATAATAAAAAGCCTGCAAAGTTAATGATTTTTCTGAATGGTATTCACTTTTAAGGAAAAATGATGGGGTGAAATTTGCCGGGGCAGGCTTTACAAGATAAAAAGACATAGAATGAAAAGACTTTCCAAGACGAAAAGACTTGGAAAGTCTAAATAACACACCACTTCCTCCCTTTCAACTTTTCGAATTTTTCCGAACACATTCTATTTTTATCTATGTTTCTCTTTTTTCTTGCAAAATATAGATTGATGTTATATATTTAACCCCTCTAACTAAGTTCTCCTCGTTCAAATATTTAATTTTCAGATATGAATCAAAAGATTACCCTCTTGTTGGTGGCTTGCCTGCTGGGCTTTGCTATTTCAGTAAACGCAACAGAACAAAAGCCAAACTTTGTTGAAAACAAAGGTCAGATTGCAGATGGAAAGGGAAACCTTCAGCCCGATGTGCTATTCAAAGCGAAGCTGGGCGATGTCACTCTTTTCTTTAAAAAAGATGCTATCGTTTATCTCTTTACAAAATTCGAAACCATACCTACCGAACAGTCGAAAGAAGCAAGGCTCAAAAAAGAAGAAATGAGAGCGCGTATGCTGGAAACAAAACCCATGTTATACCGCATGGATCTGAAGTTTATCGATGCGAATCCGACTGCCACAGTTACCGCTTCAGGCGAACAAAAGGAAGTATCCAATTATTACCTTGCTCATTGCCCTAAAGGGATTACGGGAGTGCGGCATTTCGAAAAAATCACTTATAAAAATATTTATCCGGGCATCGACATTGTGTATTTCTTTACTGATAAAGGATTGAAATATGATATAGTGATTAATCCCGGCGGAAACATTTCGCAGATTCAGATGAAGTATGAGGGTGCTTCGCATGTATCGGTGAACGAAAACGGTCAGGCCGAAATAACCTATGTTGATAACCGTAAAATTATTGAAGACACGCCTGTTGCCTATTATCAGGACGATCAGGCTACAAAAGTAGAAGTGAAATACTTTGTGGATGCTAACGGAAACATTCAATTTATAGCGCCCGGCCTTGGTACCGGAAAGACATTTATTATTGACCCATCGGTTACCTGGGCCACTTATTTTCACAATACGGCTTCGGCCAATTCCAGCTGGACCAATCCTGAATTTGATTCGAACGGGAACCTGTTTAAAGCGGTACAGACCTATGATGAGTTTTTCCCCATGGCAAACCCCGGTGGAAGTGCCTGGTACGATGCCACAAGCACAGTGATGATGGAAATAGTGGTTCAGAAATTCAATGCTAGCCGCACGCTGGTATGGTCTACCTTTTATGGCGGCAATCAGTATAATCAACTGGCGGGATGCACCGATTACGGCAAATCGCTGGCAGTAGATAATGCAGGCAATGTATATGTGGCCGGATCGACAAATGTTGGCACTACCGTTTTTCCAACTTTGGACGCAGGCGGCACCTCTTTTTATCAGGATCAAACCCGCTGCTATGGCGAAACGGCATTCTTTTTAAAGTTCAACAACAGTGGCGTTCGCCAGTGGGCCACCATCTTTACGCATGAAACTGCATCTACCAGCGGAACCATGATTCGCGTAAACGGTATCACATGCGACGGAACCAATTTGTTTTTCACCGGACAGCAATACGACTGGACACCGGCCAATACGATCCCACTACGGAACCCTGCAGGTGGTGCGCATTATCAAACAAGCATTATCGGAAGTCAGGATGTTTTTGTAGGAAAGTTCAACGCAACTCAAACGCTTGTATGGTGCACGTATGTTCATTCAACGACTACTACAAATACTGCATTCGGTCAGGGACTCGATGTATCGTGTGATGCCAGTGGCAATTTTTATATGATCGGAAGAGAATCGGGCGCCAACAGTCATCATTACCTTTTAAATCTCGCAGGTTCCTATTATCAGGGAACCAAAGGCGGTTCGGATGATCTGATCATCACCAAATTCAATTCTTCACTTACGGCTGTATGGTCCACTTATTATGGTGGCGACGGCATGGATATCTGTTCTACCATTGAACCCGACGGCTTAGGTAATATGTATATCATGGGAAGAAATACACCCAGCACCAACTTCCCGACAATGAGTCCCGGTGCCGGCGGACTGTGCCAGACCACCAAATCGAATGCAGTGTGCGACGGTTTTCTGATCCGTTTCAATTCATCCTGCGCACGCACCTGGGCCACTTATCTGGGCGCGAATGTTCCAACACCGGGCAGTGATGAAAATCATTTTTCGGGAATTGCATTTAACACAAGTAATAACCATGTATTCATTTCGGGTTATACAAAAAGTGTTTTGATGACTACGGTCAACAAGGCGGGATCATATAATCAGGCGGCCAATGCAGGTGATTACGATATGTTCTTCTATGAATTTGATAACGGAGGCATTGTGCAATGGGCTTCCTATTACGGAGGAAGCTTAGCCGAATACGATTATAACGGAAGGATGGGATCGTTTGCAAACGGCTGCGGGCTGCAGATGCATAAAACAATCAACGCTGTCACTCAAAATATTCCTACTGTAGATCCCGGCGGTGGCGCTTGGTATCAGAGCTCAACTACTTTTACCTACAATGATTTTTTGCTTGAACTCACCGACATGACAGGCTCAGCACTTGCTGTCAGCAACACGGTTGCTGCTTCAGCCAACCCGATTTGTGCAGGCGCCAGTGTTACCTTTACATCCACAGCAACCAACGGCGGGGTCACTCCTACTTATCAATGGTATGTGAACGGAGGAGCGGTTGGAGCCAACAGTTCAACCTATACCTATTCACCAGCAGCCGGCGATCAGATTTATTGTGTGCTTACTTCATCGGAAAGCTGCACAACAGGAAATCCGGCTACTTCGAATACAATTACAATAACTGTCAGCGCTGTTTCAACGGCACCTACTTCAATTTCTGCAGCGCCTGCAACGCTTTGCTCAGGCTCACCCACAACACTTACTGTCAGCGGAGGATCGCTGGGCACGGGCGCAAACTGGGTTTGGTACGACGGAGCCTGTGGTGGAACGCCTTTGGGAAGTGGCACAGGCACCACCTTTGTGGTGAATCCTACGGTATCGACAACCTATTATGTACTTGCTGCAGGAGCTTGCAATACCACCACCTGCGTATCAACACCGGTTACGGTAAGTACAAATTCCACCGCACCCACCAGTATTTTAGCAACAGCAAATCCTGTTTGCGCAGGACAACCCGCTACACTGACAGTTAACGGAGGCAGCCTGGGAACAGGTGCTTCGTGGAACTGGTACACGGGAGGATGCGGAACTTCATTCATCAGTTCAGGAACAACATTGAACGTCTCTCCTTCTTCATCAACTACGTATTTTGTGCTTGCATCGGGAAGCTGCAACACCACGACATGCGCTTCTTTGCTGCTGGATGTGACAACGGTGAATGCTTCAGCAGGAACTAACCAAACCATTTGTACCGGAGCAACAACAACACTTACAGCTACCGGTGGCGGAACTTACCTGTGGAGCGCTGCCAGTCAGACAACAGCCAGTATTGTAGTTACACCGGCCGTTACAACAACTTATACAGTTACAGTTACTGTGGGCAGTTGCACTGGAACTTCTTCTGTGGTTGTCAACGTTACATCGGCGGCCAATGCCAGCATCACGCCTGCCGGGCCTTATTGCGTAGCCGATCCTGCTGTTAATCTTTCGGCGGTTGATCCCGGTGGAACTTGGACAGGAACAGGCATTACCAATGCTGCAAACGGAACTTTCAATCCGGCAACTGCAGGTGTGGGAACCCATCAAATCATATACACCATCAGCGGTTCGTGCGGTGATGCAGACACTATTAATATTCAGGTTGTATCACAATCGAACGCTAGCATCACACCTGCCGGACCTTATTGTACAAACAACCCAGCTGTCAATCTCACCGCTGCAACCAGTGGCGGCATATGGACGGGAACGGGAATCACAAGCACCAGTCTGGGAACTTTCAATCCTTCGATTGCAGGGGCCGGCATACATGCTGTGATTTACACCATCAGCGGTGCTTGCGGAAATGCAGATACAGTTTACATTACCGTGAATGCTTCTCCTAGCATTGTTGCCACAGGCACGGGCGAAAGTTGTGCCGGCGAGAATGACGGAAGTGTAACAACAAATACTACCGGTGGTACTACTCCGTATACGTATATATGGAACCTTGCTTCTTCATCGGGTGCAACGCTTACCAATGTTAATCCGGGAACCTATAACGTTACCGTTACTAGCGCTAATGGTTGCTCTTCCACTGGTTCAGCGGTTGTTTCTGCGTCTACAGTTTCCTGCGAAACTGTGATCCCAGACATCTTTGTTCCCAATATTTTCTCTCCCAATGCTGATGGAAATAACGATGTGCTGTTGGTTTACGGAAAAGGAATCAAAGAACTGACGCTGGTTATCTATGACAGATGGGGCGAAAAAGTGTTTGAAACAACCGATCAGAACAAAGGATGGGACGGAACTTTCCGTAGTAAACCTATGGATCCGGCTGTGTTCGCATACTACCTGAAAGCCACACTCGTCAACGATGAAGCGGTGGAGAGAAAAGGAAATATTACGTTAGTAAGATGACCCACTATTAATGCATAAAATGTTACTCATCCAAACACATAATTCTCAAATATGAAACAAAAGATTACTCTCTTGCTGTTGGCTTGTTTGCTGGTATTTGCTTTTTCATTAAAAGCATCTGATCAAAAGCCTGAATTAATGAGATCTAATGCTAAAAGAATACCCGGTTTCGTTGAAGAAAAAGGGCAATTCAAAGCATTTGATGATTTGCGCTTTGTATGGCGACATAACAATGTGCTCGTGTATTTTCGTCAGAAAAGTCTTGTTTTCCTGACGCAGGAAATCACACATGTCGATAACGAACAATCGCTGGAAGCCAAATCACACGGGGATGACAACCTGGCAAAAAAATTGTCAGCGGTTACCCGGGTTACCCGATTCGATCTTATTTTTGAGGGAAGCAATTCTGCAGCAAACGTGGGTGGTGAAAGCCCCACACAAGCAATGAATGACTTTTATCTGGGCTATTGTCCGGATGGGATTCTTAATGTTTCATCATTCAACCAGATCCGTTACCAAAATTTATATCCGGGGATAGACCTTGTTTTCTCGATTCAAGGTGATGCGCTGAAATATGAATTTCAGGTACACAGTGGCGCAGACCCAAGTCTTATTGATCTGCGCTGGGATGGTGTCAATGGATTAACAATCGGCAAAGACAACCAGACATACTTTAATATTGGCACTTTTGATTTTATCGATAAGGCTCCTGTTTCAACCTGCAACGGAATCAACATTCCAACAACAGCAAGTCTTGAAAATAATCATATCAAATTCAATGTCGGTGAATATAATACCAACGAAACGCTGATCATTGACCCTGCATTGGTGTGGGCCAGTTCGCTGGAATATAATGGTTACGGGGATTGGGGAGAACTTGTTACCAACAGTACGGGCAAGTTCTACATTGTCGATTGGGAATGGAATCCCGGAGGTGCTGATATGACAAACTATTTCAATGCTGCCGGCTCATCTACCCTTTATAGCAGTGATGTGTCCAATTTTGATATTGTAATTTCACAGTTTAGCAGAACCGGGAATCTCCTTTGGGTATGCCGGTATGGAAGCACTCGCGAAGATGACATTATGGGCGGAGTTGTTTTGGATGACAACGACAACTTATTTGTTGCAGGGAAAACTTTTTCTTTAGGTGATTTACCTCTTCAGGTATTGGCCGGTGCATACAACCAAGCATGGAATGGAACCTGTTCGGGTACACGCGGCTTTTTGATCAAATTCAATTCATCCAATATACGGCAATGGGCTACTTACATTGACAATGGAGCCAATTTCGAACCCTATGATATGGCCTGCGGGATGAACAATGATGTTTACATTGTTGGAAAATCGGGTTCTACTCTAACCTGCACAGGAATTACTATCCCCACCGGCTCTGGATACTTAGGAAACTTTACCAGTAATACTGCTGCTCATAATTTTATTTTACGTTTCAATAGTAGTAACGCACTTTCATGGTCCACCTGGCTGCCGGGGACAACCAATTCAACGGGTCGTTGTAGTGATATTACTGTCAGCAAAACTAACGGAGACGTTTTTGTAGCCGGAGATGAAATCTGGGGAGCTACATACAATTTTGCAGCGGCCATCATTTCTGCAGCATTAACATGGCAGGGTCAATGCGATCTTTTTTATATGAAATTTAATGCAAGCAACAATGCTGTACCTGCCTATGGCAAATACCTTGGTGGTGCCGGATGGGATAAAATAAATGTGGGCGCATCTAATGGTGACCTAGAACTTGATGCAAGCGGAAATCTGTATATGTGTGGACATACTTACAGTGCAAATTTCCCAACAGTTAACCCTGGCACCTGTGCTTATTACGACGGTGTAATTAATGATGGAACGGGTATAGTTGGTAATGAAGCCTCTACACAAGACGGATATCTGATTAAAATAAATGCAGCGGGAACCCGCACTCTGGCAACTTTTTATGGAGGTACCGGCTACACTACCATGAAAAAAATGAAAAAAGATTCTCATGATAACTTATGGATCTGCTCACAACAATCTACAACAGGGCTCCCACAAGTTACTCATGCTGATTATTACAATCAGGCATTCGCAGGAGCCAACACAAACCTCATGTTGTCACAACTAACAAATAATGATTATCAGGCATGGCTTTCCTATTTCGGATATGGAGGTTATATGGGATATAGCGGATGGGATATTCATGAACCCACTACTGACAGTATCAATCTTGATGTAGCCGGGAACTGGACAAGCTTTTCAAATACAGGTGGCGGCTATCAGTACACGACTGCCGCTAGTTGTTCCGGCGCTGCCACTTTCAGGCAGCTTTTATCCTCCAGCGCACCGTTTACAATTTCAGGTGCAGCTTCAATCTGTTCAGGTATTACTACAACTTTTACTGCTACATCCGGCGGAGGTACCTGGTCAAGCTCCAACCTAGGCGTAGCAACCGTAAATTCATCAACGGGCGCAGTAACGGGAGTTTCAGGCGGAACTACAATTATAACCTATTCGCTCACAGTTACAGGTTGCGTTTTTACAGCTTCATTAAACCTGACTGTAGTCAGCGCATCTGTAGCACCCACATCAATTTCACCTTCTTCTGCAAGTATATGTTCAGGTGCTTCCGTTACGCTCACAGTTAGCGGAGGTTCGCTGGGTGCCGGTGCATCATGGCAATGGTATACGGGAGGTTGTGGATCCACATCTATCGGTTCAGGGTCTACGCTTACCGTTACGCCCGGCTCTACCACAACTTATTATGTTTTGGCAGCGGGAACATGCAACACAACCAGTTGTGCGAGCACGACAATTACTGTAAACACGAACTCCAGTGCACCTACCGGTGCAAGCGCTGCTCCTGCTACTGTTTGTCCAGGCGCTCCTACCACGCTCAGTGTTAGTGGCGGATCACTCGGGGCAGGTGCATCATGGCAATGGTATACCGGAGGCTGTGGCACAACTTCCATAGGCTCGGGTTCTACACTGGTGGTGAATCCAGGTTCTTCGACAACTTATTATGTTTTAGCTTCAGGAACATGCAACACGACAAGCTGTGCTTCAACATCAGTTACCGTCAATTCAAACAGCAGCGCTCCTACTTCTGCATCAGCTGCACCGGCAACTCTTTGTTCAGGGGCATCTACCACACTCAGTGTTAGTGGCGGATCACTCGGAACGGGCGCTTCGTGGCAATGGTATACGGGAGGTTGCGGAACTACTTCTGTAGGCTCTGGCTCCACATTGGTTGTGAGCCCAGGTTCTACAACAACTTACTATGTTTTAGCTTCAGGAACTTGTAACACAACCTCATGTGCTTCCACTTCAGTTACTGTCAATTCACTTTCAACTGTACCCACTTCCGCATCTGCAGCACCGGCAACAATTTGCTCAGGAGCTTCAACGACTTTATCCGTCAGTGGGGGATCTTTAGGCTCAGGAGCATCATGGCAATGGTATACGGGAGGTTGTGGAACAACATCTGTCGGATCAGGATCTACCTTAGTAGTAACACCTGGATCAAACACTACTTATTATGTATTAGCTTCAGGAACATGCAATACTACAACTTGTGTATCAACAACCGTAACGGTAAACACACCTTCAACAGCACCCACCTCTGCTTCGGCAGCCCCAGCAACTATTTGTTCGGGATCACCTACTACACTAAGCGTTAGTGGTGGTACTTTGGGAACTGGCGCTTCATGGCAATGGTACACGGGAGGCTGCGGCACAACATCAGTCGGATCGGGCGCAACATTGGTTGTGAATCCGTCTTCTTCGACTACCTATTATGTTTTAGCTTCAGGAACTTGTAATACTACTTCATGTACTTCCACTTCAGTTACTGTCAATTCACTTTCAACAGCACCCAGCTCCGCATCTGCGGCTCCGGCAACAATTTGTTCAGGAGCTTCAACGACTTTATCAGTCAGTGGCGGTTCGCTCGGATCAGGCGCCAACTGGCAGTGGTTTATTGGTGGATGCGGAACAACCCCCGTTGGCTCAGGCTCCACGCTGGTCGTTACACCAGGATCAAGCACTACATATTATGTATTAGCTTCGGGAACCTGCAATACGACAACTTGTGTATCAACAACCGTAACTGTGAACACGCCTTCAACAGCACCCACATCGGCTTCTGCTGCTCCTGCAACTCTTTGCGCAGGAGCACCTACCACTCTCAGTGTTAGTGGCGGATCGCTCGGATCTGGCGCGGCATGGCAATGGTACACAGGAGGCTGCGGTACAACTTCTGTAGGATCGGGCGCAACATTGGTTGTGAACCCTGCTACTTCAACCACTTATTATGTTTTAGCTTCAGGAACGTGTAATACCACTTCTTGTGTTTCAACATCTGTAACTGTCAATTCTCTTTCAACAGCTCCCACTTCCGCATCTGCAGCCCCGGCAACAATTTGTTCAGGAGCTTCAACGACATTATCCGTCAGCGGAGGATCGCTTGGATCAGGTGCCAACTGGCAATGGTATATCACGGGCTGTGGAACAACACCTGTTGGCTCTGGCTCAACGTTGGTCGTTACACCCGGATCTACAACAACCTATTATGTTTTAGCAGCAGGAACCTGCAATACGACGACTTGTGTATCAACAACCGTAACTGTGAACACACCTTCAACAGCACCCACTTCTGCTTCAGGCGCACCAGCAACGATTTGTCAGGGTGCTTCAACAACACTAAGTGTCAGCGGTGGCACACTCGGATCTGGCGCTGCATGGCAATGGTATACAGGAGGATGCGGAACATCATCTGTCGGATCAGGCGCAACATTGGTTGTGAACCCTGCATCAACGACTACATACTATGTATTAGCTTCAGGAACATGCAATACAACAACCTGTGTTTCGGCTACGATCACAGTAAATACAAATTCTACTGCTCCCACCAGCATTTCAGCAACTGCAAATCCGATTTGCGACGGACAATCCACAACACTATCCATCAATGGAGGTTCATTGGGCACTGGTGCTGGCTGGAACTGGTATACCGGTGGATGCGGAACAGCGCTTGCGGGTTCAGGCAGCACGCTTACTGTTTCACCATCTTCTTCCAACACCTATTATGTGCTTGCATCAGGAACTTGCAACACTACGACCTGCGCTTCACTTCTTGTTAATGTAACAAACATTACAGCATCTGCCGGAGTTAATCAGACTATCTGTACAGGAGCAACAACAACGCTTACAGCAAGCGGAGGCGGAACGTATCAATGGAGCGAATTAAGTCAGACTACACCAAGCATCGTTGTTACGCCCGGAGCAACAACCACCTATACAGTTACTGTAACGGTTGGAAGTTGCTCTGAAACGGCTACAGTGGTTGTAAATATAACTTCTGCAGCCAATGCAACCATTACTCCTTCCGGACCTTATTGTACAGGCGGAAGTGCAGTGAATCTCAGCGCAGCAAACCCCGGCGGCACATGGACCGGAACCGGAATAACGAATGCAGCCAACGGCACATTTGATCCTTCCGTTGCTGGTGTGGGAACATACCAGATTATATATACAATCAGCGGTTCGTGCGGTGATGCAGACACGGTCAATATTCAGGTGAATGCAACTGTTAATGCAGATATAACTGCAGCTGGTCCATTCTGCAGTAATGATCCACCTTTAAACTTAACTGCAGCAACTGCCGGTGGAATCTGGTCGGGATCAGGAATCACGAACACCACGCTAGGAACATTTAATCCTTCTACAGTGGGTGTAGGAACATACAATATCATTTACACCATTGGTGGTTTATGCGGCAATGCAGATACAATTTCTATTGTCGTTAATGCAGCTGCCAACGCCACGATCACACCCGCCGGACCTTTCTGTATAGCCGATGCAGCAACAAATCTCACAGCCGTAACCAGTGGCGGAACCTGGACAGGAACCGGTATTACCAACGGCACATTGGGAACTTTTGATCCTGCAACTGCAGGCGTGGGAACCCATCAGATTATATATACTGTCAGTGGAGTGTGCGGCGATGCTGACACAGTAAACATTCAGGTTGTGTTAACTGCCAACGCTACTATTAATCCCGCAGGTCCTTTCTGCAGCAATGATCCACCCCTGAACCTGACGGCAGCAACCTCAGGCGGCACCTGGTCAGGCTCCGGAATAACGAATACGACGCTGGGCACATTCAGTCCTTCGGCTGTTGGCGTGGGAACGTATAATATTATTTACACAATCAGCGGCGCTTGCGGCGATGACGACACCCTTTCCATTACCGTCAACCCGGCTGCCAACGCCACCATCACTCCTGCCGGACCATACTGTATAGCTGATGCAGCCATCAATCTTGTGGCAGCTACCAGCGGCGGAACATGGACCGGAACTGGTATCACGAATGCTTCGAGCGGCACCTTTAATCCGGCTACAGCTGGCGTAGGTACGCATCAGATTATTTACACCATCACCGGAGTATGCGGAGATGCGGATACAATCAACATTCAGGTTGTATCGCAGGTAGATGCTTCCATCACACCGGCAGGTCCTTTCTGTACTAATAACATTCCGATTAACCTCACTGCAGCAACAAGTGGTGGAGTTTGGACAGGAAGCGGAATTACGAACACAAGTCTTGGAACATTCAATCCTTTAACAGCAGGTGCAGGAATACATTCGGTGATATACAGTATCAGCGGTGCTTGCGGTAATTCTGACACAGTTTACATAACCGTGAACTCTGCTCCTATGACTACGGCGATAGGAATGGGCGAAAGCTGTATAGATGCTGACGACGGAAGCGTAATCACGAATGTTACCGGCGGTGTTTCACCTTACACATATACATGGAATGTTGCTTCATCAGCTGGCGCGACGCTTACCAATGCAGTTCCCGGAATCTATTCTGTGACGATTACCGATGCCAATGGTTGTTTTTCCGTTGACTCGGCACTGGTTTCCGCTTCAGCTACTTCTTGCGAAACCATTGAACCCGATATCTTTGTTCCCAATATTTTCTCGCCCAACGGCGATTTAAACAATGATGTACTTTATGTTTACGGTAAAGGAATCAAAGAACTTCAGCTTGTGATTTATGATCGCTGGGGCGAAAAGGTGTTTGAAACAACAGACCAATTCAATGGATGGGATGGAACTTTCAGAGGCAAACCTATGGATCCCGCTGTCTTTGCTTACTATCTGAAAGCAACACTGATCAATGATGAGCTCGTTGACAAAAAAGGAAACATCACTTTAGTACGATAAAATAATAATATAAAAATAGAAGCCATGAAAAAGATCATTTTAATCACAGCTGCCTTTCTGATGACAAGTGTTTTCGTTACACGCGCTCAGGATACACATTTTACCATGTTCAATGAAGCACCCCTTCTACTGAATCCGGCTCTGACAGGAACATTCAGCGGAGAACACCGTGCCATTCTAAACTATCGCAATCAGTGGAAAGCAATCGGAAATCCTTTTACAACTTTTGCCTTTTCGTATGATGCCGGACTATTTAAAAAGAGAGAAGGAACCGGCTATCTCGGTGTTGGAATTACAGCTTTCCGCGATATGGCAGGCGACATGAACTTCGGAACGACGCAGGCAAATCTTTCCGTTTCCTATCATGTAAAGCTGAGTGAAACCAATATGCTTACAGCAGGTCTTCAGGGAGGATATTCATCGCGGGGAATGGAAACCGGCAATGAACAATGGGGAAGTCAATACGGAACCAGTGGTTTTGATGCATCGCTCCCATCGAACGAAACTAATACTTATCAGAAGTTCGGCTATACAGATTATTCAACCGGAATCTGCTGGAATTATTTTTCTAAGGAAATGTACTCCACAGCAAACAACGCTTTGAAGATCCAAGTTGGCGGTGCTTTTTATCATGCCAACACACCCAAGCTTTCCTTCTATGATGGCTCTGAAGAAATGTTTTCAAAATTCACGGGTCATGTAGGCGCTTGGATTGGTTTGAAAAACACCAATACCGCTATCCTCCCCAACGTTTTGTTTCACAAACAAGGTTCGGCACAGCAGATATCTGCCGGCGCAATGCTTCGCTTCCGCCTGAGAGAGGAATCCCGATACACAGGATTCATTCGTGAAGCGGCTATGTCGATTGGTGGTTATTACCGTGTGGGTGATGCTATTAATCCATGTGTGCAATTTGAAATCGGAAGCCTTGCTTTTGGTTTCAGCTACGACGTGAATATTTCAGGATTAACAGCTGCCACCAGTGGTCGCGGCGGACTTGAAGTATTTCTAAAGTTCCTGAATCCGAATCCATTCCGCGGCGGAAGCAACCAACCCAGCTTCTATTCACCGAGTTTGTAAAATTGAAGTTAACACATATTCAATGGTCTTTTAATGACTATCCTATTTAGAAATTTCTTTTTTCAGAAATGAAAAAGATTCTATTCGCTTTCTCTTTTTTGCTGGCAACTTCGCCCCTGCTTGCTCAAGTAGCGGCATTCAACGAAGTTTCCAGACTTGAATCACTTTGCAAAGTTTGGGGATTCCTGAAATACTATCACCCGAAAGTGGCAACAGGAGAACTGGACTGGGACAAAGAACTTATCTTGAAAGTGCCCCAAGTTAAAGCAGCAAAAACAAAAGAGGAACTCAGTCAAATTTACATCGACTGGATCAGCAATCTTGGCATCGTCAAGAGCTGTAAACGATGTAACCGAAAGTATGCCGACAGCATGAAGTATAATCTGAATATCGGCTGGATAAGTGATAAAAACTTTTTCACGGATGAACTAATAACCAGACTGTCGTATATCAGGGACAACCGAAACCAGAAAAGTAACTTCTATGTGTATCGTTTCGAATGGGCTGCTCCTGACTTCTCCCGTGAAAAGTCATACAATGAAATGGATTTTCCAAACGAGGAATATCGACTGGTGGCGCTGTTTCGATACTGGAACATCATCAATTATTATTTCCCTTACAAATATGTTATTGGCAAGGACTGGAACATTGTTCTGAATGAAATGATCCCCAAATTTATTCTGGCTAAAGACAAATTTGAATATACTGCTGCATGTTCCGAATTGACCAGCAGCGTCAACGATAGCCATGCAGCTTATCAGGCCAAAGATGGATTTTTTTTCTGGGGAACATATTCTGTTCCTTTTCGATATAAAATTATTGGAAACAAAGCAATCGTAACAGAACGCATTATTGACAGTCTTTGCAAGGAGAATGATATTATGCTGGGTGACGTAATTCTTAAAATTAATGGACGTGAGTTAAAAGAAGAGATTGCTGAAAAAGGAAAGTATATCGGAGCTTCCAACGAGCCCACAAGAATGAGGAACCTGTCGCGGCTACTGCTCAGAGGCCATTGTGATTCGATATTAATAACTTTTGAAAGGAACGGGGATATTATCACAAAAACTGTTAAACGTTACTATAACACAACTCCTCTCAAACTGAAAGAAATTGACATGCCGGTTTACAAAGAGTTGAGCAATGGAATTGGCTATGTCAACACAGGCAAGCTCAAGATAGGCCAGGTTGATTCAATAATGGCGAAAATGAAAAACATGAAAGCGATCATTATTGATGTCAGGAACTATCCTGCCGGAACTATGTTTGCTTTGGCAGAACATTTATGTAAAGACAAACTCCCATTTGCTAAATTCACCAAACCGGACCCTACTTTTCCCGGTATGTTTAGGTGGGTACCTGCCTACAAATGCGGAAAAAAGAATAATACAGAATACTACAAGGGAAAAGTCATTCTACTATTTGATGAAACAACACAAAGTCATGCGGAATTTACATGTATGGCATTACAAACTGCACCTGATGTAACCTGCATTGGTAGCCAGACAGCTGGTGCCGATGGAAATGTGACAACCATTCCTTTTCCGGGAGGCGGAAAAGCATGGATGACGGGATTGGGGATTTATTATCCTGATGGAAGGAAAACACAACGCGTGGGAATTAAACCTGACATCGTAATTACTCCAACAATAGAGGGAATCAGAAAAGGGAAAGATGAAATACTGGATCGGGCAATTCAGTATATAGAAACAGGAAAATAATCATTTTTTTTAAAAGTAATAGTCGTTAAAGGAGAAATAATTAAAATAATAGTTAAAGAAGTTGATAGTAAATTAAATTTTAATTTAAATATACCCCA
>JAZDMK010000354.1:0-18373 GCA_043800975.1 Bacteroidota bacterium
AAATTTATACATTTTTATGTCCCTATCAAACAAAAACATACACCTTTTTAAATTAAGTATAAATACTTATCATTCTCCTTATACTAAACAAAAAAAATCTCCGTTAATATTTAAATTTCTAACCAAAAAAAGGAGGTAACCATGATTATACTTCTATCTGCCGTTCCTCGGCCTCCATCAAACCAAAACGTTATTATTAATTTAAAAAACTTACTAAAATGAAAACTACACAACTAAACAGGCACAGGATGTATGATACAGTCCTCGCCATCTTCGATCAGAACCCTGCAATAGCAGGCGTCATCATTGCACTTACCAATGCAATTCAGGCATTCCGCCTAAAGGTTTCCGAAATCAAACAGGTCGAAAAGCTACAGGGCATCGACCTCACAGGCTTTACACTCGATAAGAAAAAACACAAAGAGGAAACATCCAAAACTGCATTCAAAATCTCATCCGCCCTTCAGGCATTTTGTGATGCAATCGAAAATTTTCAGCTCATCACATCCATTCAGTTTTCACGTTATGAACTAGAAAAAATGAACGATGAAGTTTTTGCCGAAACATGCAACCTCATTTATGAAAGAGCAACCGAAAACATTGTACAGCTCAATGCATATGGCGTCGATCCTGTACTGCTTGCTAATTTCTCTAATCAGATTGCAGCCTTCACCCAGTCTTTCTCCCAGGCCAATGCAGCCCGCGCAACCCACAAAACAAACACGCGCCTGTTGAAAAATCTGTACTCCGAAGCCAGTCATATACTGCGTTTCCAGATCGACAAGTTGGCAGTACTCACCGATGCTGCCGATGCAAATTTTATCAACCTCTACAAAAATTCCCGTGTAATTTATGATTACCGTGGTCATACCGCAAACCCCGACCCGCTGGCTCCTTCAGGTTTTGTTCAGTTCGTGGTTCTCGATGAACGTACCGGCGAACCCATCGAATTCGTTCAGGTCGAAGATGTCTCTTCCGGTGTAAAAGTTGAAACCGATACCGATGGCGAAGCCGATTACGAAGCACTTCCCGTTGGCACTCACACCTTCCGCCTCATCGCCGAAGGGTATGAATCCACCGAAGTCAAAATCAACGTCTCCACCGACGACGAAATTGCAAACGAATACACTTTAAAACCAACCACAAACAATTCCGATTCCACTCCATCCACCGATGATAACATCATATCGGAATAAACTTCCCTGACGGGGCGACTGCGCGACTGCTTGTCAGGCCTTCACTGTGTGTTGGCTTGTGCGAAAGAAGCTGAAGACCTGACTAAGCAAAGATTTCTTCAACCATTTTGTTCATAGTTTATATATCACAAAACCCTGCTTGCCGCAACATGCAGGGTTTTCAATTTTTGTTTTTTGACTCTCTCTGCAAATTTTAAACTGCTAATAAAAGGATGCGCATTCAAGCATGTGAGTTATGAAAACAAGTTGCGTTTGCAGAGATGGCTGGAGCTAAGAAAAAAGTGTTTGACGAACGAAGTGAGGAGTTTTTTTTCGGGTCAGAACGCAACGTAGTTTTCTCGAACAGGCTTGACAGCGCTAGACTTTCTTTTGGCTCCACCTTTTTCTTTTGGCGATGAAAAGAAAAGGTGGAATAGCGCGCCGCCGGGACCGGCGCGCAACGGATTGTGCGTATGCTAAAACCGAAAAGCCCTTCGATAGGGCATCTTTGTAACGCGTTCCTTACCAAAATATTTTCCCCAAGTCACGAACCATATGTACCAATCCCATGGCCTGCGGTGCTAGTCCCACAATCATCTGCACCAGTTACCGAATCAGTTGCATCAGGCCCCCAATCCGCTGTCTCCGTTCCGTGGCTTTCTGCACTAGTTCCGTGACTTTCTGCACCAATCCCCTGATCATCTGTTCCGGTTCCCCGGCTCGCTGTCACACGCCCCTGGCTCGCTGTGGCAGATCCGCGACAATATGTGACAAGTCCGCGGTTTTCTGTGGCAGTCCCGCGATAATCTGTGGAAGTTCCACAGTTTTCTGTGGCAGTTCGCGAGCTTGCTGTCGTATTTTCAGCATTTTACAAAAAGGTGTTGATTTAATTATAGTCAGCTTATCATGCAGTAACTACAATTTCGCACTAAACCCGCTCATATGCCCCACAATCCAGTTGATATGCCGCTTCAATTTCGGGGTTGGCTTTAATGGGTTCCAGTGGCGCGGAGCTGGCAGCAGCGCTGCAAGGCTCGCCGCTTCGTATTTAGAAAGTTTCCGACACGATTTGTGATAATAAAACTGAGAAGCCGCTTCCACGCCATAGATGCCGTTTCCAAGCTCCACAACATTCAGATACACTTCCATAATTCTTTTCTTGCTCCAGAAAAGTTCAGTGAGAAATGTGAAATAAGTTTCAAGTCCTTTCCTGATCCAGGTGCGGCTCGGCTCAACAAAAACATTTTTTGCAGTCTGTTGCGAAATCGTGCTTCCCCCGCGCATGTTGCCTTTCCCGTCCTGATTCATTTTATAAACTTTCTGGATCGCTTTAAAATCAAATCCGTTATGAGAAGTGAAATTCTGATCTTCGGAAGTAATAACAGCCTGAATCATGTAAGGAGAAATATCTTCAATTGACACCCAGTCTTTTTTTAAACGCACCTCATCACCCGAGAACATTTGCTGCACGCTGCGGATAATCATCAATGGCGTAAAGGGCGGATTCACCCAGGTGTATAAAACAGAGAAGAAAAGGGTAGAGGCAAAGAAGAAAATAGCAAGTCGCTTCATCCAGCGCCAGATCTTGCCCCGAACAGTTTTAGGTTTGCTTTTCTTTTTAAATAATTTTGAAAAAATGCGTGCCATTAACAATTTTTTAATTGGCGAATATATTCCACAGGATCGGGTGCATTGAAAACTGCACTTCCTGCAACCAATATGTCAGCACCGGTATCAGTGAGCTTGCGGGCATTCGAAATATCCACGCCTCCGTCAATTTCAATCAGTGCATCCGATTTTTTTTGAATGATTAGATCTTTCAGTTTTGCAATTTTTGAATACGTATTCTCAATAAATTTTTGTCCGCCATAACCCGGATTCACTGACATGAGTAATACAAGATCGGTATCAATAATAATGTCGTTCAATGTTTCAATCGGTGTGTGCGGATTCAGTACAACACCCGCTTTCATTCCTGCTTTCTTAATGGCCTGAATACTGCGGTGAAGATGATTACAGGCTTCCATGTGAATAGTAAGAATGTTGGCGCCTTCAGTTTTAAAGCGTTCGATATAACGATCCGGATCTACAATCATCAAATGGACATCCAGCGGTTTTTCTGAATGTTTCGAAATGCTGTTCACTACCGGCATTCCGATCGAGATGTTCGGAACAAAAACGCCATCCATGATATCAATATGTACCCATTCGGCTTCGCTGCGGTTAATGATGTCAATGGCTTCACCAAGCTTGGTGAAATCAACAGAGAGAATCGACGGGGCAATGAGTGGCTGCATAGTTTTTTATTTACACGGCAAAATTACAACATTATAAGGAATGTCCGAAATAAAAAAGGATTGATCCGTGGTGGGCCAATCCTTCGCAAATAATTAAATATACTTATATTAACCTAAATAAGTCTTGAGGATTTTGCTTCGTGAAGTGTGCTTCAGTCGGCGGATTGCTTTTTCTTTAATCTGACGAACGCGTTCACGGGTAAGGTCAAATTTTTCACCAATTTCTTCCAGCGTTAAGGGATGTTCTCCGTTTAATCCGAAATACAAACGAATCACATCTGCTTCTCTGGCAGTGAGTGTAGAAATAGCTCTTTCAATTTCCCGGCGCAGTGATTCCTTGATCAGTTCTGTTTCGGGTGTGTGTGTATCATCATTGCGAAGCACATCATACATGTTGGATTCTTCACCTTGTACAAGTGGAGCATCCATCGATACATGACGGCCGGAATGGCGCAACGATTCTTTTACTTCATTTTCAGGAAGGTCAAGCAGTTCGGCGATTTCATCAGCAGAGGGTTCGCGTTCATACGATTGTTCTAACTGTGAAAAAGCTTTATTTATTTTATTAATCGAACCAATTTTATTCAGCGGGAGCCTAACAATACGGGACTGTTCAGCCAAAGCCTGCAGGATCGACTGACGGATCCACCATACGGCGTATGAGATAAATTTAAATCCGCGGGTTTCATCAAAACGTTGTGCAGCCTTGATCAATCCTAAGTTTCCTTCGTTGATCAAATCAGGAAGACTGAGTCCCTGGTTCTGGTATTGCTTGGAAACAGAAACCACAAATCGGAGGTTAGCCTTGGTTAATTTCTCCAATGCAGACTGGTCTCCCTGGCGGATTCGTTGTGCAAGCGCAACTTCTTCTTCCGCTGTGATCAGGTCTACCTTCCCGATTTCCTGCAGGTACTTGTCCAGTGACGCGGTTTCGCGGTTGGTGACCTGCTTTGTGATTTTTAATTGTCTCATAGTTTAATTTAAAAACAAACGTAATACGATCAATCTCGAAATTAGTTACATCTAGTTCTGCTCATTTTGAGCGGAGCTTTTTTCTTCAGTTCTTTCAGGACGCGGCATTAACGCTTTTCGCGACAGTCTCATTTTTCCTGTTTTCTTATCAATTTCAATCAGCTTGACAGTTACTTTATCGCCGGTTTTGAAAACGTCTTCGATATTTTCTACGCGTTTCCAATCCACTTCAGAGATATGCAACAATCCTTCTTTGTTGGGCAGTATTTCTACAAAAGCACCAAACGGCTGAAGGTTTTTTACAGTGCCATCATATACTTCGCCTACTTCTGGAAGTGCCGTGATACCTTTAATTCTGCGGATAACAGCATCAACACTGTCTTTATTTGCGGATACGATATCAATCATTCCAAAATCACCAACTTCTTCAATAACAATGGTGGTGTTAGTTTCGCGCTGCATTTCCTGAATAACTTTTCCGCCGGGTCCGATAACGGCACCAATAAATTCGCGTGGAATTTTCATTTTAACAATGCGTGGAACGTGTGGTTTGTAATCTTCGCGGGGTGCAGAAATTGTTCGCGCAATTTCGCCTAGTATATGAAGTCTTCCCTGACGAGCCTGATCTAAAGCTTTAGAAAGAATTTCGTAAGATAAGCCGTCAACCTTAATGTCCATCTGGCAAGCTGTGATGCCATCCGGTGTGCCGGTTACTTTAAAGTCCATATCACCCAGATGATCTTCATCACCCAGAATGTCGGATAATACAGCATAATTGCCAGTGCTGTCTGTAATTAATCCCATGGCAATTCCTGAAACGGGCTTAATTAATTTTACACCGGCATCCATCAGCGCCATGGTTCCTGCACAAACAGTTGCCATCGAAGAGGAGCCATTGGATTCAAGAATATCAGAAACAACACGAACTGTATAAGGATTAATATCTGAACCGGGAAGCATATTTTTCAATGCGCGCATAGCAAGGTTTCCATGACCCACTTCGCGACGGCCAAGGCCACGCATCATTTTTACTTCACCGGTTGAATAAGGCGGGAAGTTATAATGAAGCAGGAAATTGTTTTTGCCTTCGATCACAACACCATCAATGGTTTGTTCGTCCAGCTTGGTTCCCAGCGTTACAGTTGTCAGTGACTGTGTTTCACCACGTGTGAAAACAGCCGATCCGTGTGCCATAGGAAGATAATCTACTTCTGACCAGATCGGACGGATTTCATCAAGCTTACGTCCGTCAAGGCGGATACGATCTTTCAACATCATTTGACGTACCACTTCTTTTTCAAGATCGTGGTAGTAACGTTTGATGAGAGCCAGTTTAGCAGCACGTTCTTCTTCAGGAAGAGATTCGATAAATGCTTCGCGAACGGCTTTGAAATTATCGGAACGTTCGTGTTTGTTGGCATTGCATGATTTTGCAACGTCATATACTTTTTGGTACAACTGATCCCAGATTGTTTTCTTTAAATCTTCATCATGCACTTCGTGGCAGTATTCGCGCTTGGTCAGTTTGCCTGCTTTTTCTGCAAGTTCAAGCTGAGCTTTACACTGAACCTTGATGGCAGCATGAGCAAATTTTAAAGCTTCCAGCATATCTGCTTCAGAAACTTCTTTCATTTCGCCTTCTACCATCGTGATGTTATCGTAAGTAGCGGCAACCAAAAGGTCAATATCAGCATTGGCCATATTGGTAAAATCAGGATTGATAACGAAAGTGCCATCAATTCGGGCAACGCGTACTTCCGAAACAGGTCCGTTGAAAGGAACGTCCGATACAGAAAGTGCTGCAGAAGCTGCCAGGCAAGCCAGTGCGTCAGGCATTGCAATGCGATCAGATGAGATTAGGTTAATGATAACCTGTGTTTCAGCATGAAAATTATCAGGGAAGAGTGGACGTAATGCACGGTCCACTAAGCGGGAAATAAGAATTTCATATTCAGAAGGTCTGGCTTCGCGTTTGAAAAATCCACCGGGAAAACGACCGGCAGCGGCATATTTTTCAACATAATCAACGGAAAGCGGCATATAATCGAGTCCTTCGGAAGCTTCTTTTTTAGAAACAACAGTTGCCAGCAGCATGGTGTCGCCCATACGGACAATCACAGAACCATCAGCCTGCTTAGCCAGCTTACCGGTTTCAATAGAAATTTCACGACCATCGTCTAAACGGATGGTTGTTGAAAAAACGTTTGGTATCATAAGAAAAAATTAAGAAAATTACAATTTCGAAAAACACAAAAAAGGCAATTGGATAATTGCCTTTTTTGCGGGTAACATCGCGCTTACTTGCGGAGGTTTAGTTTTTTAAGGATCGCACGATAACGATCAATCTCGGTATTTTTGAGATAGGTAAGAAGGCTTTTGCGCTTGCCTACAAGGCAAATCAGAGATTGCTGTGTTGCAAAATCCTTTTTGTTTTTCTTCAGGTGCCCTGTCAGATAATTAATTCTGTGTGTAAACAAAGCGATCTGTCCTTCAGATGAGCCTGTATCAAATTCGGATTTTCCGTGTTCCTTGAAAAAATTCTTTTTTACTTCAGTTGTCAGATACATATCTATTATGTTTTCGGTTTCCTCAAAATGGGCTGCAAAAATACAATTTTCTTTCAATCCTGCAAAGAAATTGTGAAGTTTTTTTTAATATGTGTAATTATTTTCTTGTCTTTAGCTGAAAGAAAACAAGGAAATTCCGATTCGACCAGCTTTTAGACGTGGCAAAGCCGGCCTTTGTATCATCTGGCATATAAACACTTCCGGCACAGGCAATGGAACCATTTGGCAATTCAAAAGCAGCTTTAAAATCAGAACCAGATAATATGCCAGTCATTTCTGAGTCAGGTTTGTCGGTTGGTTTCATTTCATATTTCCAGAAAACCTCCATATTTTGTTTTAAAATTAAAATTTTCCCTCTGTTCAAAATGCCATTTGAGGTTTGCTTCAGGTCTGAGCCGTATAGGGCAAACTCCCCGTTTGACAAAGGTAAAATACCATTAGTTAGTATGCTGTCGATGCGAACAACCCTTTTCGTATTTCCGGCTGTGTCCAGCTGAAAAACCATTGTGTTTGAAGTTGCACCGTAACTGAATGAAAGTAAAAAAGAGCTATCGGAATGAAAGCAAATATCCTGTTCATAAAAATTCTCAACAAATGGAATTTCTTTGTTCCATATCATTTTTCCGGAAGGACTTAATTTATAGATGACAGAGCGGTAAGAACCAATACCCGTATCTCTTTGCGAAGGAACCAGTCTGCGCGCAAGCAAAAGAATGTTGCTATCGGGAAGTACTATAAGCTTGCGACATTCTTCATGGAAAGCAGATTCAATATGTAATCTCCAGCGGAAGCGGTCAATATCGAATCTGTCAGATCGATATACATAAATATTTGAAAGCTTAGTGGTAGAGCTTTGTACCGATTTGGCCCAGATACAGTCCCTGTCACTGAATGGAACGGCATCACCCATGATGGTTGGGTTTACAATGAAAATGGAATTCTGAACGCTGTTGGAAAAGTCGATGGAAACCGTATTGATGTATGGAATTTTTACTTTGTTATCGTTAACAGCAGTTCCAAAAATGCGAATCAACTGTTCGTTCACAGGAAGAATCTTTGTGCCGGATACAAAACCAGCTACATCATTAATAAGTGTTGTAATTTGAAGTTTTCCTTTTAGGGAGAGCCTTGTCAGACTCATTCGTGCTGAAGTTTCGCTTTTATCTGATGCAGTTCCTAAAAGGAAAATGGCTTCCTGATTAGCGTATAAAGTATTAATGGATTGGTTGACATACTTTCCGGTATCTGTCTTCCAGAATATGACCGGGCTTTGAGCCAATGCAGATAAAATCAGCGCTGGTTGTATTAGAACCAGAATGAAAATGAATCTGAAAATAAAAGTCAATTGAAACATCGAAAAACAAAAGTAAGCAAATTTATTAAAAATGACTATATTTGCAGGCTTTTTTGCGGATGTGGCGTAATTGGTAGCCGCGCCAGACTTAGGATCTGGTGTTTCACGACGTGGGGGTTCGAGTCCCTTCATCCGCACAAACCTGAATTAATTGTAAAAAATGAATATTACTCAAGAACCGATTGACGAACTGAATGCAGGACTGAAAATTGAAGTCGACCGTGCAGATTATTTCGAAAAAGTAGAAACCAAACTGAAAGATTATCAAAGAAAATCTCAGATGCCCGGCTTCCGTCCAGGTAAAGTTCCTTATGGAATGATTAAGAAAATGTACGCAGGTTCAGTATTTCTAGATGAAATTAACGAGATCGTTTATAATTCAATGAATGATTACATCCGCGACAACAACCTTGATATTCTCGGATCTCCTTTGCCCAACATGGAAAAGACAATTATGGGTGATTGGGAAACAGTAGAAAAAATGGAATTGTATTATGACCTTGGTTTTGCACCTGCCGTTACTATCGAGCTTGAAAAACTAACAGCGATTCCGTATTACAATCTGATTATTCCGGAAGAAAATGTGGATAATGCTGTTGAAACGTATCGCAAACGATTTGGTGAAACTACAAACCCAGAATCAATTGAAGAGGGTGATGTTGCTCATGGAGTGTTTGAAGAAACTGAAAACGGAGCATTGAAGGAAGGTGGATTAAATGTAAAGACACTTCTAGCTTTGAACTACATCAAGGATGAAAAAGTTCAGAAAGAATTTATCGGTAAGAAAAAAGGTGAAAGCGTTGTTTTAAATCCTCATGCAGCACTTGGTTCAGAAAGTGAAGTTGCAGCAATCTTTAAAATTAAAAAAGAAGAAGTGACTACACTCCCTTCCGAATTTAAATACACTATTGAAGAAATATCACGCGTCATTCCTGCGGAACTGAATGAAGAATTTTTCAAAAAAGTTCTCGGTGAAGAAGCAGAACCAACCATTGAATCTTTTAAAAATGTCATTCGCGACAGAATGAAAAATGATAATTTGTATGAATCCGATAAAAAATTCATGCATGATTCAGTAGATGCTATCATGGATTCCGTCAATGTTGCATTACCGGATGATTTTTTGAAACGCTGGCTGGTTTACTCAGATAAAGAAGGTGTTCTTACCCCTGAAAAAGTGGAAACTGATTATCCTTCTTATGTCAGAAGCCTGAAATGGCAGCTTGTTGAAAGCAGTCTGATTAAAGATAACAATATCACCATCACACCTGAGGAGATGGATCAATATGAAGAAGGTATTGTTCGTACCCGCCTTGCATATTATGGAAGAACCGATGTTCCTGATGAAGAAGTAAAATCACTGGCAAAAAAATTCTTTGAAAATCCAGAAGAAAAAAGGAAAAATTATGACTATTTACTCGAAAATAAATTGCTCAGACTTTTCTCTGAAAAAATCACCAAAGATGAAAAGGAAATAAGCTATGATGATTTTGTAAAAATGGTTAGCGAACATCATCATTAATTTTTTTACATTTGCGAATACACTAAAAGAAATTGGCTATGATATCACATGATGAATTCAGAAAATACGCTGTAAAGCACAGAGGAATTAACCCGCTTGGTCTGGAACGTTATTCACGCGTTTCGGGAAGTTATATTTCACCGACCATTATTGAGGAACGTCAGTTGAACATCGCTACCATGGATGTTTTCTCGCGTTTGATGATGGACCGTATTATTTTTCTCGGTGTTCCGATTGATGATTATGTAGCTAATATTATTCAGGCGCAGCTTCTGTTTCTGGACTCTGTGGATTCCAGAAAAGACATTCAGATTTATCTGAACACGCCGGGTGGCATGGTGCACGCTGGTCTTGGTATTTATGATACCATGCATTACATTTCTTCAGATGTGGCAACAATTTGTACAGGCATGGCAGCCTCTATGGGAGCTGTATTATTATGTGCCGGTGTAAAAGGAAAACGTACTGCATTAAAACATTCGCGCGTGATGATTCATCAGCCCAGTGGTGGCGCGGAAGGTCAGGCATCCGACATTGAAATTACAGCCCGTGAAATTCAGAAACTGAAAAACGAATTGTACGAAATCATTGCTACACATTCAGGTCAACCCGTGAAAAAAGTATGGAAAGACGGTGACCGTGATTATTGGATGACTGCTGATGAAGCTAAGGAATACGGCATGATTGACGAAATTCTTGTTCGTACAAAAAAATAATTTTTTAATGGCAAAAGAAAATAACAAATGCTCTTTCTGTGGTCGCGAAAAACGCGAAACCAACCTGCTGATTGCGGGTATGGAAGGATTTATTTGTGATTACTGCGTTCAGCAGGCCAACACTATTGTTTCAGAAGAATTGACGGATAAACAATCCATCGTCTCTGATAAAATTAAAGTGCAGAAACCTTCTGAAATTAAGGAATACCTTGATCAATATGTAATCGGCCAGGAAGATGCTAAAAAAGTAATTTCCGTTGCTGTTTACAACCATTATAAAAGACTTACCCAGAAAAAAGATACGAAGAATGATGATGTTGAAATCGAAAAATCAAACATCGTTCTTGTAGGTGAAACTGGAACCGGGAAAACGCTGATTGCACGCACTATTGCAAAAATGCTAAATGTTCCGTTTTGCATTGCCGATGCTACTGTATTTACAGAAGCAGGTTATGTGGGAGAAGATGTGGAGACCATTCTCACACGTTTATTGCAGGCGGCGGATTACAATCTTCCCAATGCTGAAAAAGGAATTGTATTCATTGATGAAATTGATAAAATTTCTCGCAAGCAGGATAATCCTTCTATTACTCGCGATGTGTCGGGTGAAGGCGTGCAGCAGGCACTCCTGAAACTGATTGAAGGTGCTGTTGTGAATGTTCCACCGCAAGGCGGACGCAAGCATCCTGAACAAAAAATGATTGCTTTTAATACTGCAAACGTTTTATTTATTTGCGGTGGTGCTTTTGACGGAATTGAACCGAAAATAGCACGCAGATTACAAACGCATGTGATTGGATATGCCACGGGAACTCAAAAAGATGTGATCGATCGTGCGAATATGGTTCAGTATGTTTCGCCCCAGGATTTACGCAGCTTCGGTCTGATTCCTGAATTAGTAGGTCGTCTTCCGGTTGTATCCTATCTTTCACCATTGGATAAAGAATCGCTGAGAAGAATTTTAACGGAGCCCAAAAACGCATTGGTCAAGCAATACGTGAAACTATTTGAAATGGACAATATCAAGCTCACGATTGATGATAATGCTCTTGATTTTATTGTTGACAAAGCTGTAGAATTTAAACTGGGTGCACGTGGCCTTCGTTCGATCTGTGAGGCAATCATGGTAGATGCCATGTATACGCTTCCGGGTACTTCCGATGTGCGAACTTTCCATTTGTCTTTGGAATATGCACATGAAAAGCTTGACAAATCAAGCATTCAGAAGCTAAAAGTAGCTTAATTAATTGAATATTCTATTTCTTTAAAGCCGCAGATCAGCTGGCTTCCATCTTTCTTTTCCAGAACGAGTTGCCCGAATTCGCATACCCCTCGGATAGTAGCTTCAATTTCTTTATCCTGATAAATAAATTTGTGTAAAGCATCTTTGCGAAATAAATTTTTTTCGTACTCTTCATCGAGTTGCTTGTGGAATTCTTCGTCAATTAAAGCAAAGCGACAGTTCATTTTTTTAATTAGTAAATCCAGGCATTGATCAACACGATGACTTTGTTGAGTAATTAATTTTAAAGAAACTGGATTGGGAAGTGTTTTCGGGAATTCAGTAGTGTTTATATTGATTCCGGCTCCCATCACAGAATGAGTGATCCATTCGCCGGTAATTGCATTTTCAATCAGAATACCGCATATTTTTTTTTCGCCAGAATAAATATCGTTAGGCCATTTAATGCGGAATTGCTGGTCTCCGGCTAACTCAGTTAAAAAATCAAGTATAGACAAACAAAGAATTTGTGTTAATACAAACTGCTTAGATGCATGCAATTTTTCCGGAAATAAAATCAAACTGAAAGTAAGATTTTCGCCAGAAGGGCTAATCCATACGTTCGTTCCATGTCCACGTCCTTCGGTTTGCATGAAAGCACGTATAATCATTCCGCTTGTTGCAGTTTTTCTTTGAATCAAATCACAGGCGTAATCATTGGTTGAAGAGATCGAATTCAGGACAATGATTTCACTGCCGATTTGTTGTTCTGACATCTGAGTTTCTGTTAGATGGTTTGTATAAGGATAAAATTAGTAAATTTGTTTTTTTATCAAAGATATAAAATGGCAAAGACCGTAAAGAAAGAAACCGAAAAAAAATCGAAAGTTGTTAAAAAGCCAAGTGCTGTTATTGACAAGAAAACAAAAGTAGTTAAGAAGACAAGTGCCGCAATCGAAAAGAAAACGAAAGTAGTTAAGAAGCCGAGTGTGGTAGCTGAAAAGAAAACGAATGTTGTTAAAAAAACGAGTGCTGCATCTGAAAAGAAAACGAAAGTTGTAAAAAAATCAGGCACTGTAACCGATAAGAAAACAGAGGTTCTTAAGAAACTGCGTACTGTTAAGCCCAAGGCAGGGACTCCTAAAAAGAAGAAACCAGAAGAGAGAGATGTGCTGACGAACCTTGTTGTAAAAGCATTGCTCGATAAAAAAGGAAATGACATCGTTACAATGAACATGAAACCACTGCCCAGCTCGGTCTGTGATTGTTTCGTTATCTGTCACGGTAATTCCAAAACACAGGTGGATGCTCTGGCAGAATCGGTGATTGCAACCGTAAAAAAAGAGATGGGCGTTTTTACTACGCACAAGGAAGGTTTCGAGAATTCCGAATGGATTTTGCTCGATTACTTTGATGTAGTGGTCCATATTTTTCAGGAAGAATTCCGTGGATTTTATCAACTTGAAAAGTTGTGGGCTGACGCTGAAATGAAACATATCAGCGAATCAGAATCAAATTAGAAAATTGGAGGAAATAACATATGAGTGAAAACCCGATAGGCGGGGGCAATATGCGAAGCAAAGGTGCCCCGCAAGCGGGCGGGAAAAAACCCCGTTTCGGATTTAATATTTATTGGCTGTATGGCTTACTGGCTGTGTTTTTCATCGGACTGCAATTTATGAACATGTCCGGTGGGTCTAAAGAAATAACTGGATGGAGCGAATTGAAAAAAATGCTTGACAGTAGTGATGTCGAAAAGATTGTTGTCATTAACAAAGAATCTGCAGAGATTTATATTAAGAAGGATAAACTGAGCAAACCCCGCTACAAGGAATTTGAAAAAAACAAAAGTTGGGGAAGCAGCGACAGTGGTCCTCAGTATACATTCGGTATTGGTTCGGATGTTTCTTTTGAAAATAATCTGAAGCAGGCTCAGTCAGACACATCAGGCAGAATCAAGCCCAATGCAGTTTTGCCGATTTATGAAAACAGAACGAATTGGGGAAGTGAAATTCTTACCTGGGTTCTGTTCATCGGGCTATTTGTTGTGGTTTGGATTTTTATCATGCGCCGAATGGGTGGCGGACAAGGTGGAGGCGGAGGACAGATTTTTAGTTTTGGAAAGTCGCGTGCAAAACTCTTTGATAAGGATACAAAAGTGAGTGTCAATTTCACTGATGTAGCGGGTCTTGAAGAAGCCAAAGTAGAAATAATGGAGATTGTTGAGTTTCTGAAAAATCCTAAAAAATATACGGATCTCGGTGGTAAAATTCCAAAGGGAGCTTTGTTAGTTGGCCCTCCGGGAACCGGAAAGACACTGCTGGCAAAGGCTGTAGCAGGTGAGGCGCAGGTTCCGTTTTTCTCAATATCAGGTTCTGAATTTGTTGAAATGTTTGTTGGTGTTGGCGCATCGCGTGTGCGTGACCTTTTCAAACAGGCAAAAGAAAAAGCGCCCTGTATTGTTTTTATTGATGAAATTGATGCCATTGGCCGTGCCCGTGGAAAAAATCCAATGCAGGGTTCCAATGATGAACGCGAAAGCACACTCAATCAGTTGCTGACGGAAATGGATGGTTTTGCATCCAATGCAGGGGTCATTATTCTTGCTGCTACAAACCGTGCCGATATTCTTGATCGCGCTTTGCTGCGTGCAGGTCGTTTCGACAGGCAGATACAAGTTGAACTTCCCGATCTGGAAGAAAGAAAGGCAATTTTTAAAGTTCACCTTCGACCGATTAAAATTTCAGAGGAAGTGAATGTTGAGTTCCTTGCACGCCAGACACCGGGTTTCTCAGGCGCTGATATCGCCAATGTTTGTAATGAATCGGCGTTGGTTGCTGCCCGAAAAAATAAAACTTCTGTTGGCAAAGATGATTTTCTTACTGCAGTAGATCGTATTATCGGCGGGCTGGAGAAAAGAAGTAAAATTATTTCCAGAAAAGAAAAAGAGACCATTGCATTTCATGAGTCAGGTCACGCAGCTGCAAGCTGGATGCTGCAACATGCCAGTCCATTATTTAAGGTAACAATTGTTCCTCGCGGAAAAGCGCTGGGCGCAGCCTGGTACCTTCCCGAAGAAAGACAAATAACTACAACGGAGCAGATGCTGGATGAAATATGCGCAACCCTTGGTGGGCGTGCTGCAGAAGAAGTAATTTGCAAAACAATTTCTACCGGCGCGTTGAATGATCTGGAGCGTGCTACCAAGCAGGCTATGGCAATGGTAACTATTTATGGCCTGAATAAAAAAATCGGAAACATTAGTTATTACGATTCTACAGGCCAGTCGGAATATGCGCTTTCCAAACCTTACAGTGAAAAGACGGCTCAGGTTATTGATGAGGAAATAAGTGCTATTGTTGAAGAACAGTATGCAAGAGCGAAAAAGATTCTTACTGATAATGAAGAAAATTTACGCAAGCTTGCCGAGTTACTGCTTTTAAAGGAAGTGATTTTTAAAGAAGATCTGGAAAACGTTTTTGGAAAACGGATGTATGATGATGAAAAAGAAAGTGACATGAATGCAAAGGAGAATATTGTATCGCCTAAGCGAACTGCCGCTGAACCTCAATCTCCGGAAGTCAAAGAAGCAGAATGAAAGAAAGTACGTCCAAAGAAAAGGTGTTGAAAAGCATTCGGTCAGCTTTGATGAATCCGGCTGCTTCACCTGTGCCTGATGTAGATTCAGAGTCACGCGTGTTTCATATGCCCGAGGAATCATTAGATTTACTTTTTGCACATAATTTAATTGAAGCAGGTGGCGAATTTATTTTCTGTGAAAACGAAACCGAATGTGCTGAAAACCTTAAGCTGCTTTTAAATGAAAACCAATGGAAGAATTTCTTTTGTCTGGATCCGGAAGTTATTCTGTTGCTTGATAAATTTGGTGTTCCCTATACTACAGCAAAAGAAAATTTTGTGCAGATGCAGGTTGGTATAACGGCATGCGAATATTTGGTAGCAAGACTGGGCAGTGTTTTGGTTTCGTCGAAAAAAGGATCGGGTCGCAAACTGCATGCTTTTCCGCCATCTCATACAGTGATCGCTTACACTTCGCAATTACAACCCGACCTGAAAGAAGCACTGCTGGCACTGAAGCAAAAGTATAATCCCTTGCCTTCGATGGTTTCTCTGATTACCGGTCCTAGCCGCACAGCTGATATTGAAAAAACGTTGATCATGGGAGCGCATGGGCCTTGCAGCCTCTATGTATTTCTTATTGATGACGTCAATACTGCAGTTTAAATAAATAAAATGGATAAGGACTGGGCAATTATTTTTTCTGCAGAAGACTTTTATAAAGTTGAGTTGTATCGTTCATTGCTGGAGGAAAATGGCATTGAGTCAATCGTAATCAATAAGCAGGATTCCATGTACGTGACGATCAATGCAGGAATTGAATTGTATGTGAAACGCGACAATGTAATTCAGGCAATGCATCTGCTCGAAAATTCCGAACAGAAATGAAAACGCTTTTACTCAGAAGCCTTACCGGACTTGTTTTTGTGGCCTTGGTGGTAGGTTCTGTTCTGTGGGATCATATTGCTTTTGTTTGCGTCTTTGGATTTTTCACTTTTGTTTCTTTGTTTGAATATGCACGTTTGCGTGAGAAAACAAATGGGTTGAAGTTTCAATGGCATAGTATAATTTCAGGGATGTTGATCTATGTTGCTTTTTATCTGAATTCACTTTTATTTACAGAAATTCCCTTGCTGATTGTTCCTGCAAAAGTATCTCCTTTGTTCACAGAAATTATTTTCAGCATTACATACATCGCATTGCCTTTTTCATTGTTGCAGGTGATGCCTTTTATTCCGGTGACAATTCATTTCAGTTTCCCGGTGGCATTGTGTCTTTTTATTTTAATATGGACATACGATACCTTTGCATATCTCACGGGGATGTTATTTGGCAGACACAAACTAGCTGAAAAAATATCTCCGAAAAAAACATGGGAAGGCGTTATTGGCGGTGCATTATTTTGTTTTGCTTCAGCCTATATTCTTTCATTGTATGTACCCGAACTGACAATTGCTTTGTGGTTTGTTTTTGCTGTTATTACAATTATTGCTGGTACTATAGGTGATTTGTTTGAGTCTGTACTGAAGAGAAAAGCAGACGTGAAAGATTCGGGGGCCATTCTACCCGGACATGGTGGTATACTCGACCGGTTTGATGCCGTCCTTTTTATTGTGCCTTTTGTTTTTTTATTTTTAAGTTTTATTAAATGTTGAGAATTCATAAAGAAGGAACCCGATTGATTTTATTCGTGGTCATTATAGCTGCGATAATATTAACTGTATTTTGTTTAACACTTGGAATATCACTGTGGACAGGACTTACAGCTATTGTAATTCTTCCTTTTGTGTTTTTTATTTTTTACTTTTTCAGAAATCCAAAACGTGAAATAATCCGGAATGATAATGAAATTTTAGCGCCTGCAGATGGAAAAGTTGTGGTGATTGAAAATGTTTTTGAAAAAGATTTCTTGAATCAGGAATGTATTCAGATATCAATTTTTATGTCGCCGCTGAATGTGCATTTAAACCGCTTTCCGGTCAGTGGAAAAGTAATCACCCAAAAGTATTTTCCCGGAAAATATCTGGTCGCCTGGCATCCCAAATCATCAGAATTAAATGAAAGAAATGTTTTGATTCTGGAAGACCAAGCCGGCAGACGATACCTTGTAAAACAAATTGCAGGTGCTGTTGCAAGAAGAATAGTTTGGTTTACAAAAGAAAATGATACCTTTCAGCAGGGAGAAGAGTTTGGTTTTATCAAACTGGGATCGCGCGTTGATATTCTGATTCCTAAAAATTGTAATGTGGTTGTTCCAATGAATGCTGCTGTAAAAGGTGGAATAACGGTGCTCGCGCGTTATTGAAATTATAAAAAATCTTTCAGTTCCAGAAGATGATTCACTGTATAGGTGGGTCTGAAAGGACAATCAAGTTTATCCGGATTAAAATACACCTGATCGATTCCTGCATTAAGTGCACCCCGAATGTCCACTTCGGCATCATCGCCGATCATCAGTGACTCAAAAGCTTTTGCCTGCGCTTTATTTAAAGCATATTGAAAAATGCCAGGTTCCGGTTTTTTACTTCCGGCTTCTTCAGAAACAATAGTCGTTTTGAAATATTTCCCCAAGCCCTTGCGGATCATTTTTTCATTTTGAACTTCTTCAAAGCCGTTGGTAATGATATGCAGTGAGTACCTATCAAATAAATATTCAATAATTTCAACCGAACCCGGAATTAAATGATTCTGCATTGGACTTAATGCTACATAGTCTTCTCCCATTGCCTTTGCTAAGGATAGATCATCGATGCCAAATTCATTTAATGTAACTTCGAAGCGACGGTATTTTAAAAAATCTTTGGTGATCTTTTCTTTTTTATACTCTTCCCAAAGTTCAAGATTAAGCGGTCTGTATGTATTTAAAAACTCCTCGAGAGATGGGACTCCTTTGGTTTGTAAATTGTGTTTTTTAAAAAGTTCACGGAATGTTTCCATTGAATTTCTTTCAAAATCCCATAAAGTTCTGT
>JAZDMK010000002.1:0-9739 GCA_043800975.1 Bacteroidota bacterium
TTTCGGTCAAGCTCTTCTACTTTTCGCTTTTTGAACTCTTCTCCGAAAAAACGATTTCTTCGTTGAATTAAACTCATCTTGTAGTTTTTCCTTTGTGCCATGTTAACCTCCTTTTTTGGTCAACATTATTGGACAAAGACATAGGCATAAGGCACAAGGCAAAAGTGGTTATGAGTTGACATTTCACGAAGGCGCATTTGTATTGACTTTCCCGTAGGCTTGCCAGCTAAGGCAGGGGATAAGCCTTTTGTTAATGCCTTTGGGCAATGATTTTGGACGGTTTTGTTATTTGCACGTTTGCTTCATTATTTCCTTTGCATTTTCATCACCCATATCAGCGGCTTTGCGTATGTCTTCGCAACCCCCTTTTTTATCCCCGGAAAGGAATTTGGCATTTCCCCGCTTTCGCAGGTATTCAGTCTCTTCAGGGTTACTATTTATACATTTATCAAAATAAATCACGGCCTTTTCATACTTCTTGTATTCGGTACACAAACATCCCAAATCGAAATAATCATCCGGAGAATTATCTGCCTTTTCCAGAGATCGTTCTAGAGCCTTTTCCGCTTCCCTTTTATTACCTATAACTGTATACAACTTGCATTTTGAAATGTCCGGGTTAAATGTGGTGTCAAGAGATGCCATTTTATCAATGTCATTGAGTGCCTTTTCCTTTTTCCCAAGGACAATGTAGTATTGCATTCTAATTTTGAGAATTTCCGTATCCATGGGATTTTTTTGAACTGCTTCATCAAAGGATTCAAATGCACGAACCGTATCATTCATCCATAAGAGTAATTCTCCGCGTAATGAAATGAAAATTGGATCACTGTCATCCATATTAATGACATCATTAATATTTTTTAAAGCCTCTAAATAATTTCCCCTGGCCAGATAAAAATAATAATAATGATAGGAGTTGATCAGATTTATACCCGATTTTCTGCTCTTTACCAGGTCCGCTTCTGCCTTCTCAAAATCTTCATTCTTAACATAAAGAAAACTTCGCAAAGCCAGTGCATTCGGGCTCAACGAATCAAACAGCAGCGCTTTATTGATATCGTACATACTTTCTTTATATTCCTTTTTATGCATATGCTCTACTGCCTTATCGAGGAAGTGGAAATACATAGTGGTATCTGATTTTGTACCATAAAATCCGAGGACTGTTGGGTTTGCTCTTTTGATTAAATCCGGGAAATAGGTGCTTTGAGAAAACGCACCCTGGCAGCTTAAAATCAACAGGAAGATCAAACATGCTTTTTTCATGCGAAGAAAATATTCCACAAATATAAGTACATGATAAGAAAATCCTATTTTTTTCGAAACCGATGATTTTATCTTATGAAGTACAATTTACTTTTGCGTAAGCACGCAAGAAATCCGTTGCGAAGCAGGAGGCGTACTAACACGTAAAAAAGGTTAATCCCCTAAAGGGGAAACATTGTTCTTTCATTCAGTTTTTTTACTGATATTTATCCCCTACGGGGAAAGAAATTGATTAAATTTGGGGCAGAGTTAACACCCATTTTCTATGGATCAAAGCAACAATAATCCTTTTGATGAAATTGAACGGGAAGAAAGAGAACGGCAATCTGAAATAACCAACAGATCAAAAGGTATATTGGGTTTGATAATTATTTTACTGATATTAATCGTTACGAATCCTTCAGCAGAAAAGTTTAAAAAATATTTAAACTCAAAAGGCTTTGTAACTAAAAATTCTGATTTAAAATATAGTGGAAAGGAATTAAATGACAAGTATGCAGTAAAAACAAAGATAAGTTATGAAAAAGAATCCGATTATCTCATTTTCTCGTTTTTCACATATAAAGATTTAACTTATAAGGAAACCTCTTTCACACAAAAATACATCGGTTTTTTTGGAATATTTTTCGAGTTATAGTACAAACTACTTTTTAAGCTCAAACAATCGTTGCGAAGCAACACAAACAAAAAGCCACATCCTTGGTAGATTTATGATTTTTTACTTTGCGTTTTGAACTTGGCGGATTTTCTTTAACACTCCGCCGCAGCGGAGAGCACAAAGATCATTTGTATTGATTTTCTTCCTGTTCGTGTGCAAAAAATGCACATGCAGGTTATATAAAAACTTTTTTCTGAAATCTTTGAACAAAAGCCTGTTCATTAATTTTCATCTACAACTCTGATGTATTTATAGGGTGTTTTAACGGTTTACATTCTGTAAACCGGCAATAATGCGTGTTTCAACACTTTCTACTCCTTGACAAACTCATAAAAATTCAGTATATTTAGAGTAATCAAACCAATAAAGAACACAGCCATGAGGAGGTACTTTTAACAATGGAAAGCTAACAGGATTATACCCCGACACTGCGGTATACTCAATCGTTAAATCAAGAGGAAAAAATACCCGCGACAATTCCCCTGCAGGAAATAATACGCCTGATTTCAACTCTGCTTCCCTCAACCAAACCTTCTCTTTTCTTTCTTCCCGAACTTTTCTCCTTCGCAATAATCTCCCCAATCTTCTGACTCGTATTAATGCTGCTGCGCCCATGTTTACAGGATGTGCAGAGGCTATTTCGTTTTCGTTTATCAGCCGAGATGAAGAGATTTCTGGTCCCGAAGAATCCCTGTTCTATATGTGTAAATCATCGGTAAGGCCTGCCGGTATTTAAACACAGAGCTATGAAAACAAAACTTTACGCTTTTCAAAAACCGGATACAGCAAAAAACATTCTTAAGAACACATTGAAAATTTCTGGATTTATTTTCAGGGTTCTTTTACTGCTGTTTCTGGCCGATACATCCCGCGCACAGTCGGGTTTGTGTTCGGGAAACACCCCGTTTTTTGCGGTAGACCTTACAGGAAACCCCAACGGAACATGGGTGTCCAGCCCACCGGTTTCGCGTGACGGATTGTGCTGTGGCGCATCATCACCGGATGTTTGCATTGAATTTGAAATCACACTCGATCCTTCCGCTATAGCCATAAATTTCCAGATTGCTTCGGGAGCCATTCCTCCGGGCGCCATGTTTTATCAGATCAATTGCGGCCCGGCTGTTCAGGTGGGTCAGCCCATTTGCCTGAACGGCCCCGGACCTTATACATTAACTTTTTGCAAGCCCGGAAACAATGTCAACACCTATTCAATAACTTCTATCACATCTCCGGAGATTTCTACTGATGTTTACACAACGCAGAACTGCTTCGCGTTGCTGTATGTACACGGTCTTGATCCCGCTACCATCTCCTGGCATGAAATCACTTCGGGCACTGGTCAGTATGACAGTTTCCTGAGCTGCACCATGGGCTGCGACTCCGTTTCTGTTACCGCTACCGGTATGTATCCTGACTATATTGACTATGAAGTATGTGGTGCACCACTGGGCGCATCTTGTCTTCCTAACCCCATTTTTTGTGATACCATCCGGGTTTATCTGGCACCTCCGGTAACAATTCAGATTTTACCCAACCCAGCTACATTCTGTACAGGTCAGAACATTACACTAAACGCTTCCTATACGGGCGGTGCGGCACCCTATTCCGTTTTCTGGTACAATGGCCCCAACGGAACGGGAAGTGTTGTTTCAACAACCAACACACTTCTGACCTCCACACCCGGTGTATATTCCTTCGAAGTCAGGGATTCACTGTATAATAAATGTGGATCTGTAATTCAAAACATTACTGTTACTGAAATTCCATTGCCGGTTTTGATCTCCGCAAATGCCCAGATATGCTACGGTTCCTCAACAGCCCTTTCAGTCAGCGGTGCATCAACTTATTCCTGGAGCCCTTCAATCGGTTTGAACACAACTTCCGGAAACACTGTTACCGCGAATCCGCTTACTTCCACAACCTACACGATTGTCGGAACCACCGGTGGTTGCACATCATCAACAACTGTGACTGTAAACGTTCTTCCCCTGCCTTTGGCGAATGCTGGTTTGGGAAGTTCAATCTGTTCGGGGCAGTCAGCCCAATTGAACGGAAGCGGCGGCGTAGCATACACATGGACACCTGCAGCATCCTTATCCAATGCGAATATTTCCAATCCGGTTGCTACTCCAACTGTAACGACAACCTATGTACTAACGGTTCAGTCTCCTGACCTTTGTATAAATACAGCATCTGTGGTTATTACCGTTAACCCGAATCCCGTGATTCAGATTCAGCCGGTCAGTGTAACAATCTGCACCGGATCTTCAACTACACTTGTGGCCAATGGAAACGTGCCTGCCAGCAATTATCTCTGGAGTAACGGCATTGGCGGCCAGACTATGATCGTAGCTCCGGTTGTCAGTACAGTATACTCTGTTACCGGTACAGATCTGAACGGCTGCACAGGATCAGCTTCCGTGAATATAACTGTGAATCCGGATCCTGTGATTGCCATCAGCACGCTCAATCCACAGATTTGCAACGGAAGCACAGCCACTCTGAACGCATTCAGTTCGGACCCCACAACACAGTTTTTGTGGAGCAACGGGGCCGGCACGGCTACCGTTCAGGTTTCCCCAAATACAACAACAACCTATACAGTGACCGGAACCACAACACTGGGATGTTCTTCCACCGCTTCTCAGGTGATTACGGTCAATCCCAACCCCAGTCTGAACATCACGGCCAGTCAGTCATCAATCTGTTTCGGATCAACGGTTACGCTCACAGCGAACAGCTCCTTGTCCGGCACTTCCTTTTTGTGGAATAACGGAAGTATGTCTTCTTCAATCATTGTCACACCACTGGTTTCAACAACATATACACTAAGCGGCAGTCTCACGACTGGATGTTCGTCAACGACCCAGATGGTGGTTACGGTAAATCCGAACCCCGCACTGGCCGTCAATGTAAGCGCTACTGCAATCTGTCAGGGAGAAAGTGTAACGCTGACCGCATCCAGCCCATCGCCCGGAGCCAGCTATTTCTGGAGCGCAGGTACGGGAAGCAGTATTGTGGTTTCTCCATCGGCAAGCACCACGTATACGGTAACCGTATATGATCTGAACGGCTGTTCTTCATCGCTTGGAGTTGGTATAACAGTAAATCCTTCTCCGATACTCAGCCTGAACTGCAGCACGCCCCATCTTTGCTACGGTGCGTCGGCCACTTTAACTGTGAATAGCAGCATTGCCGGAACCACTTTCCAGTGGAGCAACGGTCTATTCAATCCGTCAATTGTAGTTAACCCGATACAGACAACTACCTATACCGTAACAGGCACTACCGGTGATGGCTGTCAAAACACATCCGCACTCGTACTGGATGTTAGTCCTCCTGTTGTGGTAACGCTGACTTCAGTTCCCGGTGAGATATGTATTGGAAGTAGTGCTACGATGACTGCATCCGGTGCGTTTCAATATACATGGTCTCCTGCAGTATCATATTCAAATGTTTATGGTTCCGTGGTAATTGCCACGCCATTACAAAATACAACATATACGGTAACTGGAACGGATAATTACGGATGTACTGGCACAGCATACTTTGCAGTAATTATAAGACCACTTCCTGTAGTAGATTTCGTTTCTGATTATCAGCCTGCCTGTGAATTTGAATCTGTTCATTTCACCGACATTTCCTATGCAGATATTGTTACTGTCCTCTGGGATTTTGGCGATCCTTCATCGGGTGTGAATAACAATTCTAGTCTGAATAATCCAGTTCATCTTTATAATAGTCCCGGTTCTTATGATGTTACATTGAATGTGGTAACGCGCTGGGGATGTACGGGACAATTGACAAAGCCGGGGGCCGTTTTTATTTACACAACACCCAAAGCATCCTATACTGCATCGCCAGTTGTAGCAGCCCTGCCCAACGGCACCGTTTATTTCTACAATGAAACCACTCAGTGGACAAATTTGTACTGGAATTTTGGAGATCCCTTGTCAGGAAGCAGCAACACGTCAACACAGGAAAACCCGATACATGAATATACTGCACCCGGAATTTATACTGCCTGGCTTTATGCAGTGAACGAAATCGGCTGCTACGACTCAATTCCCATTGACATTACTATTCAGCCCGAGTACAATGTTTTTATCCCCAATTGTTTTACACCTAATGGTGACGGACATAACGATACTTTTTTCCCGAAAGGCTTCGGAATTGAAAGCAACAATTTTGAATTCTATATTTATAACCGCTGGGGTGAAGAAATTTTCTTCTCAAACAACATCAATAATCAGTGGGATGGAACTTATCGCGGAAATGGGAACATCGTTCAAACGGGAGTGTATCCGTATTTGCTGATTGTAAAATCTTTGTCCGGACTTGAACAGAGATATGCCGGAAGCGTAACATTAATCAAATAAAAAGCATTTACAAAAAAAGGCTCTGTTCAGTAAACTGTGTCAAAACGTGTAGAAAAAGAATACTTTAAGATGACTACCTAAAGAATTACTTGAAGTGGAATTCTGAATAAAATTGCAGAAATATCGATCTTAAGGAATTCGTTTCAGCAGAATATCGTTCTTGTGTTTGCCCATTGTTTTATCGCGGCTGGAAACCTTTACCAAAGTATCTGCTTTCTTGAAATGACCATTGATGGTATCATCATTATCAAAGGCAATGAGTGTATAATCGTAGGAATCGCTGTATGGGAAACTGATATCATAGGCACCGGTTGAACTCGCATAGGTGTATGTGGAATCGTAAGGATAATCACTGCCTGTAATAAGAACTTCGGCGCCTGGTATAGGTTTTAGAGAATCGGCTGAAAGCACCTGTCCATAGAAATTCAAATTGGTTGACTCATTCACTGGTTCAAAGTTTTGCGGTGTGCCATAGCAGGCTTCGAAAAGAACCAGTACACCACAAAGGCCGGTGAGGGAAAGTATGCGCGTGAGCATGCGGGAACGTGATTTGAGAAAGAAGTTCCGGAAGTAAGAAGTGTATTTCATGATATAAGTTTTTGTTAGCGCTGAATGACCAAACGTCGGGTTTGGACGGCGCTTTTATGCAAAAACTGTACCATGTAAGTCCCCTGTGAAAGCACACCCGGATTCGCTGAAAGTGTTGATGTAAGCGGGCAGGAGGGATGTGTTTCTGAAAAAATAAGTTTCCCGTTCAGATCATAAATGTTGATCGTTACATCACCTTCTTCAGGAAGCGTGAGTTTTACACTGAAGGCTCCATACGAAGGATTGGGAAATAATAATGCATCAAAAGGAACGGGCTCTACGATTATGTTTGAATTATTCAGTCTGTCGGGCGATTCATTGTTGCCGGCGCCTGTATCTTCAGGATTCAAGGCGAGAACGGTATGCTGAATCTCATCGCGTGAAGCTAAAATGGAATGTTTGATGATTGTATCCTTGGGTGGTGTGGTATCTTTAGGTTCTTCCTTGCAGGGCGCTTTGTCTTTATAGAAAAGGGTGACAAGCAGCGTGTCGCTTTTTACATAATCATTTGTCCAACCTCCTTCACGGATTGCTTTAAAATCTTCTCGTTTCCAGGATGCTTGTTTAACCAGTGTATCTTTCAGAAGCCCCTGTGGATCATGAAAAGCCATATCGTTTGCAAGGCTGGTGAAGCTTCGATGACCATACAGCATAATGGAAGTTAATCCTTTGTCATTCGTTATTAAATCAGGATTATTATAGTTGTATTTATCATCAATATCCACTTTAATTCCTTTGGCGGGTGTGCCGCATTCGGTAACCAGTTTAAGGGGAACTGAATAATTATATTCAATAACACCGTATTGTGCCACAACAACACTACTGAACCCGAGAAAGATCCCGAGGAAGGAGAGAATGCGTCTTTGCAGGCGGAGAAATGAATTGCTTTTGTTTTTGCGGAAGGAGGAAAGTGTTTGCATAAGAAAAAATTTCCTCTATGATTCAGAAAAAAGGGGAAGGTTTAATCGGTCAAAAAAAAATAGTTGATTATGATTCGATTTTCCTTTTACTACTTTTTGGCTTTTTTTAAAAGTAAATTTAGATTTGGAAAAAACTTTAATATCTCACTTCTCAATGCTGTTGTGTTTCCTTTGATAGTAGCAGATTTTTCAACAAGTAATACAGAGTCAATTTTAAATTGTTCCTCGCTTTCATAACAAGGTGAATAGCAAAAACCACCTTGAACATATTTTCCTTTATACTTAACAATAAAGACTTCTTGACAGCTGCATGACCCTGTGTAATTAGGAGTATAAAGCTTTATTTGTTCAATTGGGTACTTGTTGAGAATACTCGAGATTCTTTTGACTTCTCCCAATTTCAATTCTCTTTTATCTGAAAATTTAATTTTATGGAAATTATCAGTTTCTTCAGAGTCGAAACTAAGAAAAAGCATTGAATCAACAATTATAACCTCGTATTGGTAGCGGTCAATTGTTGAAAATCCATAGTTAATACAATAATCAACAATAACTTTTGCATTTTCATATCCTTTGAAAAGGTTGTCATCATTAGGGGAGAATGAGATGCCATTTTCATGATCTACATTTTGATTTTCATGATTATACCATAAGTCAATAAATAGTTTATTGCAATTATTTTGTAAAATTGAATCCTCAACTACTGAAAACACGTTTGCTGTATTTTCATTCTTCTTACAAAACATAAAAACAAAAGGAAATACTAGAAATATGAAAAGTATTTGTTTTGGTTTCATTTTATGTTTTTCAATAATCAATTTTATAATAATCACCACTACCCATGTAGAGCTTTGGCCCTCTCAATGTCATCTTCCAGTTGGCAAGTTTCCGTTGACCATCAGAATCAGTCATTAAGAAGTGTTCAATGGATGTATCAATTTTATGCGGATACTCTACAATATCAAAATGGTGAAAACGTCCGATTTTAAGTTTGTCATTTCCAATTCTGGCTTTTCCATCAAAAGATCCACCTCCACTTAAGCCCATGGAGTTTTCACTATAAAAAGCATTACTATTGCTTTCAATACGTATACTGTAGCTGTAATCAATACTTCCTGCGCAATACCAGTGCCCAATGAATTCAGGTCTGTTACTATCATCAACAGTTTTTTTGCAACTGATAATGGATATCGTAATAAGGAAAAACAGGATGGGCTTAATTGTTTTCATCATTATTCAATCACAACATCAGCAATATTATCAATCACAATACGGTCGCCTTTTTTAGCTTTAGGAAAAAGGAAAAGCAGATCAAATTCCGTATCTTTTCCGGAGAGAATCGTATAGGTTTTTGTTTTAAGTTTTGTGTGATACCTGAGCTTCATCGTACAAGAGCTCATGTCGGCTGTAAAATCTGTTTCAGCCCATTGCAACATTGCATAAGGATTTATTGTTTTTTCGCCGTTTTGAGGAATCAGTTTTATGTTCCCAAACCCGGAAGAGACGGAAATATCGGTATTGTAATTTTTGAAATGCAGCAGCACCATGACAAGGTCTGTGCGCTTATTCAGTTTTTCACAAGCTTTGACATCGATTGTGCACTCGGTGCATTTCATTCCTTTTGGTATGTTGATATTTTCGGGAAAGCTGCATTTGTCTATCGAATTCAACATAGTGCAGGTAACCTTTTTATCCTGCGCTCTGCTTAGAATTACAGAAAAAATGAGCAAGAATACTATTATGATCTTTTTCATAAGATTGCGGAATGGTTTCTCAAAAATAACATTTTTTTAGTAATAGTCGGAGTACAACTCAATTCGTGCTCCGACTAAAATTTTGAATTAATATAGAAATTGATTAATATTGTTATTCCTTTCATAACAATTACTATGAAGCCTTTTCGATCAATCAAGCTATTCTTCGGC
>JAZDMK010000037.1:0-11973 GCA_043800975.1 Bacteroidota bacterium
AAATTCTGGTTGCTACTGATATCATGTCTCGTGGGATCGATATTGAGGACATCGGCCTTGTTGTAAACTATGATGTTCCTCAGGACGCAGAAGATTATGTTCACCGTATCGGGCGCACTGCCCGCGCTGATGCGACTGGAGTCGCTATCACACTCATAAACAGGAAGGAAGCAGGCAAATTTGTGAAGATTGAGAAATTTATCGGGTGTGAAATAAGGAAGATTCCGATACCGGCTTTATAGAATATCTCATTTGCATCATCAAATTCACTTTCCAGGTTAAATCCGACATAAGATTCATTTCTTAAGATTCTAATATAGGCTGACCATATTTCTTTAGGAAAAAAAAAATAACGCTATTGGTCTATAAAAAAATGCCTTTCGGTTGAAGTTTTTGATAGAAAAATCATAAATGCATTTAGCGCTCATTTTATCATAGGTATTTATACGTATTGCATACAAGTATTTTTTGCAGGTAAATTTAGTTCAAAGCGCTAATTGACATGAAATGTTGCTTTTAATAGTTTTACAACTTATCTTTGGTCGGTAAAAATACCGAGCACTCGGTAAAAATACGGAGACAAGAAATTTTGAGAAAACTAAATACAATCGCAGGTTTAAAAAGACGGAAAATGGTGAAAGGTAATTTCATTCACCTGATTGTACTTTTTGGAATAGTCTTAATCCAGGCATTCAACTGCCATATACAAGCTGCAATATATACATGGACTGGAGCCACTTCAACCAACTGGGGAACGGCTACAAATTGGTCGGGTGGTATCGTTCCACTGCCAACAGACAATGTGATCATTGTATCAGCAGCCAATAATCCCGTACTGGATGCAGGGCGCAGTGTTACTGCATTTACAATGACTACAGGTTCTTTGAACCTGAACGGCTTTACGCTTTCAATTACTGGGAATGCTACATTTACTGCGGGAACCATTTCAAATGGAAACATAATTGCTGCTAACACAACCACAATTTTCGGAAATGCTTCCGGCGGACCGACAATCAGTGCAACAGTAAGCGTGAGTGCAGCAACGATAACCATGAGGGGCACTACTTTTTCGAATACCGTTAACATTACGAAGACGGGTACATCCAACGACCAGAGCATTGGAGGGAATACATTTAGTTCCAGTCTGAGTCTGATAAACAATGGGACTGGCTATCTTTTAATGACCCTGACAAATACTGATACTTACAACGGAGATGTGAGTATTTCAACAACTTCTTCCGGTATTGTTTATATGAATTACAACGCAGCCGGCACCCAATACAACGGGAATATAATTATCGATAACACAGGAACGGGCGGAACCCGATTTGGTCAGAATACAGGAACTTCAACACTCGCATCAGGGAAGACGATAACCATAGGTGGAGGCGGCTTTGCGACCGGAGCTTTGTATTTCCGCAATTTCACGCAAGCAGGATCCACAGACCAAACCCTTGCGTTGACGGGAACAGCCGGACTTTATCTTCAAAGCGGAACTACATGGAATGGAGATGTAGATTTCACGGCACCCTCTCTTTACACAAATGGCTCCACATACAACGGAACGGCTTTATTAACAAAGACCGGAACTACCAATGATGCAGGAACAGGCGGAAACACCTTTAATCTGGAAGTTGAATTTATAATAACAGGCACTGGTTATTTACAAATATCATCCGGAACAGGCAATGATGTTTTTAACAGAGACGTCACGATCAACAGCACTGGCGGAGGAATTCGCTTTTCACAAGGAACTGGCACGAGTACGCTTGCAAACACAAGGTCTTTGATTATAGGAGCAACGGGCTTTTCATCCGGAGGTTTGTTGATTCGCAATTTTACACAAACTGGTGCAACTGCCCAAAGCCTTTCTCTGACCGGAACTGCATCACTTTATCTGCAAAGCGGTACAACATGGAACGGGGATGTTACCTTCAGTGCGCCTTCGCTTCGCCTTGACGGAAGCACCTATAACGGAACTGCAAGCCTCACTAAAACAGGAACTACAAACGATGCCGGCAATGGCGGCAATACTTTCAATTCTATAGTAAGTCTGACTAACACAGGAACCGGATATCTGATGTCTTCAAATACCGGCGCTGACACATACAACAATGATGTAAACATTACCACTTCCGCAGGAATTGTTTATATGAATTACAATGTTGCCGGCACACTATACAATGGGAATATTATTCTGGAAAATACAGGTGCGGGTAGTATTCGCTTTGGTCAAAACACAGGAACTTCCACACTGGCTGCCGGAAAAACAGTCACTATAAGCGGTAGCGGATTTACTGCTGGCGGTTTGTATTTTCGCAATTTCACACAAAACGGAGCTACAGCGCAAAGCCTGACACTTACGGGAACGGCGACACTTTATCTGCAAACCGGAAGCACCTGGGACGGGGATGTTTCTTTCACAGCACCTTCGGTTCGCACAGATGGATCAACATATAACGGAACTGCATCGTTTACCAAAACTGGAACCCTGAATGATGCAGGCGTTGGCGGAAACACTTTCAATAGTGATCTTGATATCAATGTAACGGGCAGCGGATACATCACAATTTCCGGAACCGGCAATGATGCTTTTAACGGAAATATTACTGTAAGTAGTACCGGCGGCGGTGTTCGATTTTCGCAAGGCACGGGAACTTCAATTCTTGCCAGTGGACAAACGATTGCCATTGGTGCTGGAGGATTTTCGGCTGGCGGCTTATACATTCGCAATTTTACGCAGTCAGGCTCAACTGCTCAATCATTACTTCTCACCGGAACAGCATCCTTATACCTGCAAACTGGTACGATCTGGACAGCAGATGTTGATTTTACATCTCCCTCGCTCTATCTGAATGGTTCTACATATAATGGAACTACATTGCTTACAAAAACCGGAACTACTAATGATGGCGGCACAGGTGGAAATACTTTTGACCGGGAATTGGAGTTAATTGTTACCGGAACAGGCTATCTTCAGATTGGCGGAGCAGGAAACGATATCTTTAACAGAGATGTTATAATCAACAGCACAGGTGGCGGAATTCGTTTTTCACAGAATGCAGGGACCAGCACACTGGCAAATTCCAGAGTTATTCAGATAGGTGCCACTGGTTTTTCATCGGGTGGTTTATACATTCGCAATTTTTCTCAAATCGGGAATACTGCACAAAACCTCAATCTGACCGGAACTGCAGCACTTTATGTTCAGACGGGAACTACCTGGAACGGCAATGTCACTTTTACTGCACCTTCACTTCGTCTGGACGGAGCTATTTATAATGGAACAGCCATTCTGACAAAAACGGGTACCAGCAATGATCAGGGTGTTGGAGGCAACACTTTTAATTTTGCTACAAGTCTGATCAATTCGGGTGCAGGATATCTGGGACTTGCATGGAACAGCAATGATATTTTTAACGATGATGTGAATATTTCAACTTCCAATGGAATTATTTACATGAGCAATAATGCTGCAAATGCTCAATACAATGGAAATATTGTACTGGAAAGTACCGGCAACGGGGGTATCCGCTTTGGGCAGGGAACAGGTGTTTCAACACTGGCTGCAGGAATGACAATCAGTACCGGAGGAGCCGGATTTACAGGCGGCGGTTTATATCTGCGGAATTTTGTACAAACCGGGGCAACTGCACAAACACTTTTGTTAACCGGATCATCTTCGTTGTATTTACAAACGGGCGGGCAATGGAACGGGAATATTGATTTTACCGCCCCTACCTTATATCTCAACGGTTCAACTTATAACAGCCAGGCAAAATTAACGAAAACAGGAGCGTCAAACGATGTTGGTTCCGGTGGAAATACTTTTAATGCAAGAGCAGAGTTTATTGTAACCGGTGCTGGATATCTTTGTTTATCCAACACTACCAACATCGATATTTTCAACGGCAACATCTTTGTAAACAGCACGGGCGGTGGCATACGCTTCTCTCAGGGAACGGGGACAACCACATTGGCTTCGGGAAACACAATTGCATTAGGAGCTACAGGATTCTCTGCCGGTGGTTTGTATATCCGTAATTTCACACAAACTGGCGCAACAGCACAAAGTTTCACACTCACGGGTACTTCTTCACTCTATCTTCAAACCGGAACTACCTGGAATGGGGGCGTAACATTCTCTGCACCTACACTTTTTCTAAACGGTTCTGTATATAATAATACTGCATTACTAGCAAAGACAGGAACCACCAATGACAACAGCAACGGTGCCAACACATTCAATGGAGCAACCCGAATTGTAAATCAGGGAAGCGGATATTTACTACTTGCAGGAAATACAACTGGTGATATATTTAACGATGATCTGACACTAACCACTTCAAACGGCATCATTTACGCTGCCAATTCCGGAACTACAACGCAGTTCAACGGCAACCTTGCTCTGAACAGCGCTAATACTGGCGGAATCCGTTTCGGACAAAATACAGGAAGCTGCATTCTGGCTGCTGGCAAAACAGTTACTATTGGCATGGATGGTTTTTCAAACGGAGGATTGTATTTTCGGAATTTTACGCAAACAGGTACTACACCTCAAAGTTTAACATTAACAGGCAGCGCTGCACTTTATCAGCAGCAGGGAACAACCTGGAATGCTGATGCCTCGTTTACGGCTCCTTCTGTTTATCTGGCATCAACAACTTACAACGGTAATAGTACTTTTACTAAAACCGGCAGCTCGAATGACAACAGCAACGGTGCAAACGTCTTTAATGCAGCTTCCACGTTCAACAGCAATAGCACCGGTTATTTCAGGCTGGCCAACGGGGCAGTGGATATTTTCAACGGAGATGCCACTTTTACACAATCAGGCACCGGAGCAATGCAGCCTGCATACAACGGAGTGAATTCTTTTTATCAAAACATAACTGTCAACAGTACTACTGCAATTACGTTTGGAGCAGGTACAGGAAATATTCTATTTACCGGAACAAATCCTCAGTCCGTAAATAACAGCGGGACAGCTTATCCCATTTTCCGTCGTATGCAGGTAAATAAGACAAGTGATAATGTCAGATTGAATACGCTTATCAACGTCTCCGTCTCTCTCACATTAACACTCGGGAATATACTTTCAAATACAGCCGCCGACATGCTTGTTATGCAAAATGGATCAGCTGTGTCCGGTGCCAGCAATAGCAGCTATGTTAAAGGCCCTGTTCAGAAAATCGGAAATGTTGCTTTTACTTTTCCCGTAGGTGATGGCGGTTATTACAGGCCGATTGCCATTTCAGCACCCGCAAACAATACGCATAGCTTTACTGCAGAATACTTTGATGCCAATCCGGATCTTACCTATTCAACTGCAAGCAAAGATGCAACAATCGATCATCTCAGCACTTGCGAATACTGGATTCTGGATCGCACCAGCGGCGCATCCAATGTTTTTGTTACATTAAGCTGGGATTCACCTGCCAGTTGCGGCATAGACACCTACACCGACCTTCTTGTTGCCCGCTGGAACGGCACACAGTGGAAAGACCATGGTGCCATTAATTTTACTGGAAATAATACTTCCGGAACAGTTCGATCCACAGCTGTTGTAACGAGCTTTTCTCCATTTACACTCGGTTCTATTTCCAATAAAAATCCTTTACCTGTTGAGCTTCTCTCATTCAATGCACAACCTAATAACACTCAGGTTGATCTCACCTGGGCTACTGCAAGCGAAACCAATAATGATTATTTTGTCGTTGAGAAGAGTAGCAATGGAGTTAATTTTCAGGCAGTTTGTCAGGTGCAGGGTGCCGGAAACAGCAACAGTTTCTTAGAGTATTCAGCTATCGACAAAAACCCTTTCAACGGCACTTCTTATTACCGGTTGAAACAAGTTGATTTTGATGGTAAAACGCACTATTCGAATATTGTATCCGTAAATTTCAATAACGGAAATACTGCATTGGAAGTCTTCCCAAACCCAGCCACCGAGCAGATTTCAATTTATTTTCCCGGTGATGAAGTGAAAACATTTACCCTGTATGATGCTGCCGGAAAAGCGATTATCACATCGAATCCGATAGTTGAAGAAAACTACAGTATGGATATTTCTTTCCTTCCAAAAGGCATCTATTACCTAAGAATGTCTTCTGATAGCAATTCTGATTTCAGGAAGATTGTGAAGAATTAATCGGACTTTTATTTGTTATTCAACAATTTTCAACTTAGCAAACTTTAGTAAAAGCTGCTTCTGCCCTATCCCGTCGAAATGCACCACAGCCTTGCGGTCGCCTTCTCTGCCTTCTACCAGCAGCACTTTACCTTTACCAAAACGCTCATGTTCCACCGTCATTCCCGACTGAATCATTTCCATCAGTTCGGAGGGAGAACCCGGCTGCTGAACCGCTTTATTTATACTTACCAGTTTTCCTTTAGGAACAAATTTCTCCTTCGGTTTGTATTCTTTCTTTGTATTATCCTTCTGAAACGGATTACTGTCGGGCTTAATGTTAAATCCTTTGTATGCCGGAAAGTCGACGCAGTTTTTATCCAGTTCATCCAGAAAACGGCTTGGCTCGCAGGGTGTGAGGTTTCCCCAGCGAAAACGCGTAGTGGAATACGTCATGTGCAGATGCTTCTGCGCACGGGTAACAGCCACATAAAAAAGCCTTCGCTCCTCTTCCAGATCAGCTCTGGAGTTCAATGAAAGTTGCGAAGGAAATAAATTCTCCTCAACACCAGCAATAAAAACAGCAGGAAACTCAAGTCCTTTGGCCGAATGCACCGTCATCAACGACACTTTATCATTATTTTCTTTATCGTCTTCATCGGCATTGGTAAGAAGTGCAATATCCTGCAGAAAAGAAGCCAGCGATGGAACTTCCTCTTCTTCGTTTTGCTCGGCTCTTTCACAAAAATCGCGAATACCGTTCAGCAATTCTTCCAGATTTTCAAGGCGATTGCGGCCTTCAGGTGTTAGATCCTGTGTCATCTCGGCCTTAATTCCGGATGCCTGAATAATATGACTGGCCAGTTCAAAGGCATTCTTTTTATCTGCCAGTGCTGCAAAGCTGCGAATCATGGTCACAAAATCGACGATACGGTTAGCGGTAGCGCCTGATATGCCTGACCCGGCCAAACCTCCGTTCAGTATAAGATTCCAAAGACTTGTTTCTTTTTCTTTGGCAAAAACAATCATCTTTTCGATGGTTGTTTTACCAATTCCACGTGCCGGATAATTGATAATTCGGAGAAAAGCTTCATCATCATTGTGATTCAAAGCAAGGCGGATATACGCGAGTGAATCCTTGATTTCACGACGCTGATAAAATGAAATGCCACCATACACGCGATAAGGAATATCCATCCTGCGCAGCGACTCCTCGAAAGAACGGGACTGTGCATTGATACGATACAGAATGGCAAAGTCTTTATTGTGCATCTGTTCGTTCATCTTCAGTTCAAAGATGGTACGCGCTACCATGACACCTTCTTCGTTATCCGAAAGTGCGCGCATTACTTTGATCCGTTCGCCTTCATCATTCTGCGTCCAGATAATTTTTGGAATCTGCGCCAGATTATTAACGATAATGCTGTTTGCTGCGCCCACGATGGTCTTTGTTGAGCGATAGTTTTGCTCAAGCTTAAATAGTTTTGTATCGGGATAATCATTCTGAAAACTCAGTATATTCTGAATATTCGCACCTCTGAACGCATAAATGCTTTGGGCATCATCCCCTACTACGCAAATATTTTCAAAACGGGCGGCCAGAAGTTTAAGAATTACATACTGGGCATAGTTTGTATCCTGGTACTCATCCACCAGAATGTAGCGAAACATCGACTGATACTTAAGCAGCATTTCTGGGAAATCGCGCAGCAGTTTGTACATATTAACCAGCAGATCGTCGAAATCCATCGCCTGAGCCAGAAAAAGCCGTTTGGAATATTTCTCAAAAATCTCTCCGGTCATGGGCCTGCGCGCCTGCTTGTCTTCATCCATCAGTTCTGAATTCTGCTGGTATTCTGCCCACGTCATCAGGTTGGTCTTTGCGCTGGAAATACGATTCAAAACAATGCTGACCTTGTATTCTTTGTCACTCAGATTTTCTTCATCAAGAATTCTTTTTATCACGCGTTTGCTGTCGTCCATATCGTAAACAGCAAATTCGCGCGGGAATCCGAGACGGTGCCCTTCATTGCGAAGAATTCTGCAAAAAACAGAATGGAAAGTACCCATCCACAAATTTCGGGATTCATTGCTACCAAGAATATTCCGGATACGCTCCTTCATTTCATGGGCAGCCTTATTGGTAAAAGTAAGTGCAAGAATATGAAAAGGGTCAATGCCCTGTGCAATCAGGTATGCTATGCGATAAGTAAGCACACGTGTTTTACCGGAACCGGCACCAGCAATTACCATTATCGGCCCATCAATGCAGGTGACAGCCTTGTGTTGCTCTTCATTCAAATCTTTCAGAAAATCGCTCAAATTGGCAGTCTTTATTAGTGTATAGAATTATAAAGGGCTGCAAAGTTAGCTTAATTGCAAACGTAAAAGAGGAATTTTATCAACTGTTAAGAACTTTTCAATGGTTTTTATGTCATGTTTTCATGAATCGGGATTTAAACTTTCATGAAATCGGATTTCTTCGACGAGCATTTTTTCACCCGGGTGGTTTTTTTCAAAAAAAGTTAAAAAAAAGCTGAGCACTCAGGTCGTGTTTATTTTACTGTATAACAATATGTTACAAAGGTACTTTTTTTTCACAAAAACTTTTTTGCAAAAAATTGAAAAAATTTTGTTTCAGGTAGTTGGAATATTGAAATATACTTTTACCTTTGCAGTCCCAAAAAAAATGGAAATTTTATCTACTTAGATATGCCGACAATACAGCAATTAGTAAGGAAAGGAAGACGCAAAATCGTTACGAAGAGTAAATCTCCTGCGTTGGATTCCTGCCCGCAGCGCCGCGGCGTGTGCGTTCGTGTTTACACAACCACACCAAAGAAGCCTAATTCAGCGATGCGTAAAGTAGCCAGAGTTAGAATTACCAAAGGTGGTAAGGAAGTTAACTCTTACATTCCCGGTGAAGGCCACAACCTTCAGGAACACTCGATCGTTATGATTCGCGGTGGTAAGGTAAAGGATCTTCCTGGTGTTCGTTACCACGTCATTCGCGGTGCACTTGACACTTCCGGTGTGGAAGGTCGCAACCAGCGCCGTTCGAAATATGGCACAAAACGTCCTAAAAAAGCTGCAAAATAATCTATCTCAATATTAAGAAAACAGATTCATGAGAAAGACCAAACCTAAAAAAAGACTTTTACTTCCCGACCCACGGTTCGATGATGTACTGGTGACACGGTTTATCAACAACGTCATGCTGGAAGGCAAGAAACAACTTGCCAGCCGCGTTTTCTATGATGCCATTGACATCGTAGCAAAAAAGACCAATGAAGATGGCCTTGAAGTCTGGAAGAAATCACTTTCAAACGTTACTCCTCAGGTGGAAGTTCGCAGCCGTCGTATCGGTGGTGCTACCTTCCAGATTCCACAGGAAATCCGCACCGACAGAAAGGTTTCCATGGCAATCAAATGGATGATCAGCTTCGCTCGTAAGCGCAGTGAAAAATCCATGGCTCTGAAGCTGGCGTCTGAAATCATGGCTGCCTATAAAGAAGAAGGCGGCGCATTTAAAAGAAAAGAAGACACCCACAGAATGGCTGAAGCAAATAAAGCCTTCTCACATTTTCGCTTTTAATATAATAATGTAAGAAGACAGTGGCAACTGAATTAAAATACACTCGAAACATTGGCATTATGGCCCATATCGACGCGGGAAAGACCACGACGACCGAGCGTATTTTATACTATTCCGGTGTCAACCACAAAATGGGCGAAGTGCATGAAGGCACTACTACCATGGACTGGATGATTCAGGAGCAGGAAAGAGGAATTACGATTACTTCCGCTGCCACCACATTCTATTGGGATTACAACAACGACCAATATAAAATCAACCTGATAGACACTCCCGGACATGTTGACTTCACTGTTGAAGTAGAACGATCCCTCCGTGTACTGGATGGTGCGGTTGCCATTTTCTGCGCTGTGGGCGGCGTTGAACCCCAGAGTGAAACAGTATGGCGCCAGGCAGACCGATATAAAGTCCCCCGTATTGCATTCGTTAATAAAATGGATCGTCTGGGTGCCGATTTTTATTCTGTTATTACTCAGATTCATGAAAAGCTAGGTGCTAACGCTGTTCCTATTCAGGTTCCCATTGGTTCTGAAGATAAATTTCTCGGCGTAATCGACCTGATTGAAAACAAAGCATACGAATGGGAAGATGCCACACTGGGCGCTAATTTTTTTGAAATTCCCGTTCCTGAAGATTTAAAGGAAACTATTTCTGAGTGGCGCATGAAGCTGCTTGAAACAGTTGCCGAACAAAACGAGGAACTGCTGGACAAGTTTATGGCAAGTCCTGATTCCATCTCTTCGGATGAAATTATTGCTGCACTTCGCAAAGGCACGCTGACCCTCAAGTTAGTTCCGGTTATGTGTGGTGCTGCTTTCCGTAACAAAGGAATACAGTCTTTACTGAACGCCATTGTTCGTTTCCTCCCATCACCTATTGACATTACAGCTACATGCGGTCTGAATCCATTCTCTCATAAGGAAGAAGAAAGACAGCCCGACAATACACAACCCTTTTCTGCATTAGCCTTTAAAATTGCTACCGATAACTTTGTTGGAAAAATTGCTTTCCTACGCGTCTACTCGGGAACGATGATCCCCGGCACTGCTATTCTGAATGCCACAACCGGCAAAAAAGAACGCATTACCCGCCTGATGCAGATGCATGCCAACAAACAGCTCCCTCTTGAAAAAGCGGAAGCAGGAAATATTATCGCTGCTGTTGGATTTAAAGAAATCCGCACGGGTGACACACTGTGTGATGAAAAAAACCCCATTGTGTTTGAAGCCATGAATTTCCCTGAACCTGTTATTGGCATTGCTATTGAACCCAAAACACAGGCTGACCTTGAAAAACTCACGGTTGGCTTAACAAAGCTTGCTGAAGAAGATCCTACCTTTCAGGTCAAGTCAGATAATGAAACCGGTCAGACCATCATCAGCGGAATGGGTGAGCTTCATTTAGAAATTCTGCTTGACCGCCTGAAACGTGAATTCAACGTAGTATGCAATCAGGGAACTCCTCAGGTTGCTTATAAAGAAGCTATTTCAAAGACCATTACCCATCGCGAAATATACAGAAAACAAAACGGAGGCAAAACTAAATTTGCTGATATCACTGTAGAAATCGGACCGAACGATCCTAACTGCAAAGGACTTCAGTTCATCAATGAATTCAGTGACGGTGTTTTCCCGAAAGAATTTTTCCCCCATATTAAAAACGGATTCGAACAGGCAATGCTTAACGGTGTTATTGCAGGCTTCCAAATGGACAACCTTAAAGTTAGGCTTTTGGAAGGTGCTGCAGATCCTAACGATTCCGATCCTTTATCATTTGATATTTGTGCACGCTTTGCTTATCGCGAAGGATGCATGAAAGCATCACCCGTACTTCTGGAACCCGTAATGAAATTAGAAGTAGTTTCTCCTGAAGAATACATAGGTGACATCATGAGTGATTTGAACCGCAAACGTGGTATGATTGAAGGAGCCGAAGTAAGAGGCAATGTTCAGGTTGTGAAAGCCCGAGTGCCTTTGGCAGAAATGTTTGGATATGTGACTTCGTTGCGCACTTTGTCCTCAGGAAGAGCCAGCTCTACACTTGAATTTTCACATTATGCAGAAGTACCCAAGTCAATTGCTGATGAAGTAATTGCAAAAATAAAAGGCGTCTATCATTTATAGTTAAAATAAAAACAAACAAAACGTGAGTCATAAAATCCGAATCAAAATAAAATCGTACGATCATAACCTGGTTTAAAAATCAGCCGAGAAGATTTGGAAGACGGTAAACACGACCGGAGCTGTTG
>JAZDMK010000041.1:0-33238 GCA_043800975.1 Bacteroidota bacterium
CTTTTTTTGCTTTTAATTTTTATATCCTCTTGCAGTGGCAAAAGGTACACTTTAAATGAAAAAGATAAGTTGTGGAATCCATATTTGGGAAACGAGATTCTGATCTTTCAGTCAAATTTAGGAAAAATTGATACTCTTCTATTAAAAGGTTTATATCAAGAAATGAATCAACTTCAAATTTATTCTTTAAACCCTGATTATTTTGAAACAATATCAATCTATTGTAATAATTATAATCCAAAATCAAATATACTTGATGAAAATGATAAATTTATTCAAGTTTTCGCAAAAAACCCCATTGATGGTTACAAATCTTCGGCATTTCGAATTAGATTAAAAACAAAGAAAATCCAATTTACATTTCAGGATCATTATATCAAAGATCTTGATACAATAAAAAAAACAAAATTACTGACAACAACTAGATTCTATGATGATATCACAATAATTAAAATGCCACCAATAAGTGAATCATTCATCGAAGATTCAAAAAATCAAACAATATTCTGGAGCAGAAAAGATGGATTAGTAAAGTTTACTCTTAATGATGGCAGCAGTTGGGAATTAATAAAAAAGTATTCTAAGTAATTTATTGAATCCTTTCGCGCATTGTTTCTGCACTCCATTTTTCGCGCGCTCCCGAGCGATACTTGAGGGATATAGCGCGTGCTTTTACCAGAAAAAGTAAGTGTCACAAGTTTTATTGAGGTTGAAAAATCAACCCTTCCGTCAAACCTACGGTTTGCCACCTTCCCTTTCAAGGGAAGGAGCTTTTTATGGTGTTGCTTCGCAACGAATTGTTTGCAGCGGGCGCCAAAAAACAAATTTCTTTACATCATTTATTTTCTTAACTTTAAAAGAAAATTCCCATGCCAATCAAAAAAACATTTCACAGCCGCCCCAATACAGAGTGAGAGTGAGAGTGAGAGCGAGATTTAAAATAACTTAAAAAGGGATTCTATGTCAATAAAAAAAACTTTTAAAAGCAATCGTGTAATAGAAGGCGCGGGCGTGCACCTGAAGCGTGCGTTCGGATACAATGATCTGCCTTTGTTTGATCCATTTCTGATGTTGGATGATTTCAGAAATGACGAAAGAGAGAAATACATAAAAGGTTTTCCGTGGCATCCGCATCGCGGAATTGAAACCATTACATACATGTTGTACGGAGAGGTGGAACATGCCGACAGTCTGGGCAACAAAGGCGTCATCGGTACGGGTGATGTGCAGTGGATGACAGCCGGAAGCGGGATTGTGCATCACGAAATGCCCATAGGCAGTGCCGACGGGCGCATGTATGGATTTCAGCTGTGGGCCAATCTTCCCAAAAGTCATAAGATGATGAAGCCGCGCTATCAGGATGTGAAGAGCAATGAAATACCTGAAGTGACAACCGAAAGCGGAGCGCGCATTAAAATCATCTGCGGAAAAATAAACGGTGTTGAAGGACCGGTGAAAGATATTATCACGCAACCGGAATACCTTGATGTAACGGTGCCTGCAGATGCAAGCTGGACGCATTCCATTCCGAAAGATCACCGCTCGTTTGTGTATGTGTTTGAAGGCCGGGGCTGGTTTGATGAAGAGAAAACAAAAGAATTCGGCAACCTGGATCTCATTTTATTTACCGACGGCAATACGCTGCAAGCCACAGCGGGTAAGGAAGGCGTGCGCTTTCTGTTTTTGTCGGGAAGGCCCATTGGTGAGCCTATTGCGTGGGGCGGTCCGATTGTGATGAATACGGAAGATGAGCTGGAACTGGCGTTTGAGGAATATGAGAGGGGGACGTTTATTAAATAAATATGTCGTCCCGCTGGGACTCTGCTTGATTAAATTGTCTGCATTTTTACAAACATTCCGTCCCTCCGGGACTAATAACTGCATTAATTAAACAGCTTAAAGATATCGTTCCCGTTCGCAAACACAAGCAGCGCAAGCAGGAGGATCATCCCGGTATACTGTGCATATTCCATAAATTTTTCACTGGGTTTACGTCCGGTGATCATTTCATAGAGAATAAAAATCACATGGCCGCCATCGAGTGCGGGAATCGGAAGCACATTCATAATCGCCAGAATGATACTGAGGAAAGCTGTGATAGACCAGAAATGCAGCCAGTCCCACTCAGATGAGAAAACACTTCCGATGGTTAAGAAACCACCGAGTGATTCATAGGCACGTACTTCGGGAGAGAATAACAGGCGCAACTGACGCAAGTAATCGACTGTTGTTTTAAACGCTTTGACAAAGCCAGCAGGTATGGCTTCGAAGAAAGAATATGTTTTTGTATTTAATTCAAAGAATGTATCGAGTCCTTTAGGTTGAATACCAAGCATAGTGGATTCAGGCACTTTCACTTTGATGTCAACCTGCTTTCCTTTGCGCAAGACACCAATCTTCACCTCTTTGTTTTTGTTTTTTACAAGCTGTGCACGAATCTCATCGAAGAACTGAATGGAAGAATCATTGAAAGCAACAATCTTATCTTCCTTTTGCATGCCGGCATCGCGCCCGGCTGATTCCTTAGTAAAATCAGCCACTATAAATGGAATACGCGGGCTGATGAAATTTGCTTTTTTTGAATCGATTAACTTCTTAATGGCGCCGGAAGGAACATTAACTGATATTTTTTTTCCATTCCTTTCCACATCAATAGTAGATGCTTCAGTTAAAATAATTTCAGCTGGAATGTTTGTAAAGCTTTCTACATAATGACCATCAACCGCTAAAATTTTATCGCCGTTTTTCAGGCCCATATCTAGTGCTATCGTATCGCAAGCAATACCGTATTTTGCATTTTTGGTAGGCAGATATTGTTCACCAACAAAAAATAAAATGAAGATGTAAATGAAAATGGCTAACAATACATTCACAGTAACACCACCCAAAATAATAATCAACCGCTGCCATGCTTTTTTTGCACGGAATTCGTGCGGTTGGGGCGGTTGTTTCATTTGTTCTTTATCCATGGATTCGTCTACCATGCCTGAGATCTTGCAATAGCCACCCAAGGGGAGCCAGCCAATACCATACTCAGTATCTTTCCTTTTAAATTTAAAAAGACTGAACCAGGGATCGAAGAAAAGATAAAACTTTTCGACCCTTGTTTTAAAAAGGCGTGCTGGTATATAATGCCCGAGCTCGTGCAGTAGGATGAGCAGTGAGAGACTCATCAGGAACTGTGCTGCTTTAATTACTATTTCCATTCTTCTTTATTCTGTCAGTTGCAAAGCAACGAAATTATTCTTTATAAAACAACTACCTGCAAAACTGGTTTTTCATGGTCGCTGCTTCCGCATGACCCAGTTCAGCCGCACGGCTCCAATCGGCACAGGCTGCATTGTTATCCTTGAGCGACATTTTTGAAATACCTCTGTTAAAGAGTACCATCGCATCATCGGGACGCAGACTGAGTGCCATGTCGTATTCTTTTACCGATCCCGCAAAATCTTTTTGCATGGCTTTAACATTTCCTAAATTACTGTATGCCTCTGCATACTTAGGGTTCAATTCGATGGCGTGATTTATATCCGATAACGCACCCTGCGGATCACCCTGCTGCGCCTTCAATACGCCACGGTTGTTCCACGCCTTTTCCATAGTTGGTTTCAACTTTATAGCCATGTTATAATCTTTCCTGGCAGCCGTTTTATTACCCAGACCATCATGCGCCATCGCACGATTGTTATAGGCTTCAGGAAGTACGGGATCGATCATAACAGCAACATTCAAATCCTGCAGTGCGCCTTTATAATCTTCCAGTTTAATTCTTACATCACCCCGGTTCGTTAATCCAAATGCGAAATTGGGACGGTACAGTAATGACTGGTTATAGTCCTCCAGCGCACCTTTCCAGTCGTCAACATTGGCTTTCATATTTGCACGAATCCACCAACCATGAAAATGTTTAGGATTCTTTTCAATAACATCTGTAAATAAAACAAAACCATTTTTCCAAACATTCAGGCGTACAAAAGACAATACTGTAAATACTATTAGCACGGCAGCAACCAATCCGTTTACCATCATGCTTCTGTTCTTCTTCTGTGCCAAACGATCGGCTAAAACAGCAAGAATGAAGAAAAGTCCCAAATAAGGAATGTATGTATATCGGTCAGCAGTAATGGCAAATCCGACAGGAATTATTTGCAGAATTACACTTGCCGAGATAAAGAAAAACAAAATTCCGAAAATTATTTCTTTACGATATTTTTTTAATCGGTATAATAAATATCCCAGGAGCATAAGTGCGGGAAGTGAAAAGTAGTATATCATCGGCAGCGCACCTGACGTGGTTTCCGGATAATAATACATGGCTGAAAGCTGAAACGGCGCAATCAGTTTTACAAAATAAAAACCAATTGTATAAGTAAATAGAAATACTCTGTCAGGGATAGAAAAGTTTATTGATAAATCTGAAATTGATTCTGTAGTTTGTTGTGATAAAATTGTTAAAACACCAAACAAAATACTAAGCAGAAAAAAAGGAACTTTTTCAAGTATTACTTTCCATGTGAACTTTCTGTTCTCAAAATAATCGATGATCAGCAACAGCGGAGCCAGCGTAACAGCAGCTGATTTTGACATCAACGATGCAATGAAAAAAAGCAAAGAAAATACGAGTAGCCGTCCTCTTTTTTCTCTTAAAAAACGCACATAAAAAATCAATGATATTAAAAAGAAAAATGCATAGAGAACATCTTTTCGCTCCGACACCCAGGCTACTGATTCCACATGCATGGGGTGCATTGCAAACAACAACGAGACGATAACTGCAATGTTGGTTTTTTTCGTGAGCAAACGGAAAAGATAAAATACCAGAAATGCATTTAATGAATGCAGAATTGCATTTTCAATATGGTATCCTCCTGATGAAAATCCATAGAGTTGATAGTCGATTGCGTAGGTAAGTGTTGTTAACGGATGATAGTTTGCAAAATGAAATTCTGAAAAAATACTGCGGATGTTATCCCATGAAAGTGAAAGTATGTATGGGTTTTTTAAAATGTACTGGTCATCGTCCCAACTGACAAAATCAAAAGAAGATATGCGGAAATACACGATCAGCGTAGCAACCGCAATTGATAAAGCAATCAGCAGCGGAAATTTATTTTCATTTTTATTCAACAAAACTGTTTTTTGTTTTGTTGTCTTCAGATTTTTTTGTGTTGATTTTTTTTTCGGTGCAGCCATGGAATTAAATACTATCCTATGATTTGTTCAACCATTCTCCGGGTTTCTTCATCTGTATTTCTATAATCAGCTAACGTAGGTTTCTGAATAAAATTTGCTTTTGCCATACAACTTTCAATCAGTTCAGCAATTCTTAAAAAGGAAATTTTATCTGAAAGAAAAGCATGCACGGCCGCCTCATTGGCTGCATTCAAGACACACGGCATATTCCCGCCTTTTTTCATCGCTTCGTATGCTAACAGTAAGCAGGGAAAAGTTTCTGTATCGGGTTTGCTGAATTCGAAAGACGGAAATGCAGAAAAATCAAAACGCGGGTAATCTGTTTTTACCCGTTGCGGATATGCGAGTGCATATAAGATCGGGAGCTTCATATCGGGTAGACCCATCTGCGCTTTCATGGCACCATCAGCAAACTGAACCATGGAATGAATGATGGATTGCGGATGAACAATCACATCAATTTGATCAGGTTTTAAGTTAAACAACCAGCGCGCTTCAATCACTTCAAGGCCCTTGTTCATAAGCGTTGCAGAATCAATGGTAATTTTATTTCCCATTGTCCAATTGGGATGTTGCAAGGCTTCTGCAGGTGTTATATCTTTTAATTCATCGCGGGTTTTTCCACGAAAAGGACCGCCGGATGCAGTCAGATAAATTTTCTCAATGGGATTGTGAAATTCACCGGCCAGACATTGAAATATTGCGGAGTGTTCCGAATCAACCGGAAATAGATTTACTCCTTTTTCCTGTGCCCGCTTTGTTACAATTTCACCGGCAACTACCAGTGTTTCTTTGTTGGCAAGCGCGATCGATTTTCCTGCATCGATGGCTGCAAGTGTGGGTTTTAGTCCTGAATAACCGACCAGCGCGGCAAGCACCATATCTACAGTTTCCATAGCCACCACCTGATCCGTGGCATCGGCACCGGCAAATACTTTAATATCGGTATATGCCAATGCATCAGAAACTATTTTGTAATGATCTTCATTGATAATAACAACTGCATTCGGCTGAAATTCTTCGGCCTGGCGTATTAGCAATTCGAAATTATTATAAGCAACAAGAACCTCCGCTTCAAAAAGATCTTTCTGCGAGCGAATCACATCCAGTGCTTGTGTACCGATGGAACCGGTCGATCCGAGTATTGCGATTCTTCTTTTTTCCATACTCAGAAAGCAATATATTGACGTGGATTTACAGGTGCTCCATTAAACCAGAGTTCAAAATGCAGATGGGGTCCGGTGGTTTGCTCGCCGGTATTTCCTACAATTGCAATGGCTTCACCCGCACGAACGGTAGTTCCCTGTTTTTTTAACAATACTGAATTGTGTTTGTATACCGACAAAAGGTTGGATGAATGCTGAATGACAATTACGTTTCCTGCTTCCAGCGACCAGCTGCTGAAGATGACTGTCCCGTCGAGCGTGGCTTTCACGGCATCATCGCGGTTGGCAGTAACAATGTCGATACCATAGTGATTGACAGATGCATTATATCCGTTTGAAATAATTCCCTTCAAAGGAACAAAAAAGAAAAATGAAGCGATACTTCCTGCAGATGACTGCACAGGTTCCCCCGCTGTAGCAAGGCTGTAATCACTTTGTTCAAACTCTTTACGCAGCATACTGTCCTCAGTGGTGGGGCGATAATTCACATCCGAATAATTCCGAATGGAATCGGGGCGGGTTGGGTTATCCATATCAGAACCACGCCCTTCCAGAATATTTTTAATATTAACGATGTACTCATCTTTATCGCGCAGGGCCTGATCCAGTGAATCGGCACGCAGGGTGAGCATCAGCAGGTTTTCGCGGGTAGTTTGCTCAGAGCCATAGCCGGGAATATATTCACGCAGCGGTGAAAAGGCAATAATGAATGTAGTAAGAAAAATAATAACAACCGAAAGAGCAACGGCCACGATCAGCACGTTCAGGCGGCTGAGCCGAAGCACCAGCTTTTCTTCAAACGTATCATCACGCATCACCACCATGCGGTAGCGGATCTTCAGACGATCGAGCAGTTTCTGTTTTTTCTTTTTCTGATCAGGCATTGAAATAGAATCGGGCAAATATCGGAAAAATTAAGGAACTCCTTTTCGGTATATGGAGCCTATAGTGTTAATTTTTCAAAAATCATTTCCGAACAAAGAAAATTATAATCCAACTGATACCAAAAGACAAAACTTTGCGTTATTGTGCATGTCGGTCAAAAGAAACCGTCACATTTATAAAAAAACTATTAAATTTGCGTTCAAACTGCAGAAACCCCTTTTGGGGAAGTAGAAGATGAAAGTTCCAACGTACATACGCTTTTCCTTGCTGATGGCTGCATTGGTGATGGTATCCGCCTGTTCTACCAAGAAAAATACGTTTACCCGGCGCAACTACCACAACCTGACAGCTCATTACAATGCTTTTTTCAATGGAAAAGAAAGCCTGAAAGAAGGCGTTTCCATGATTGAAAAAGCTCATTTAGACGACTACGGAAAGGTATTACCCGTTTACCGTCTGGGTAAAGACGAAGATGCCAAAAGCGTATATCCCCAGATGGATCGCTCCATTCAGAAAGCCGGAATCGTTATTCAGCGCCACTCCATCTTTATTAAAAACAAAGAATATGTAAAGTGGATCGACGACAGTTATTTGATGATGGGCAAGGCCAACTATTACAAACGAGAATATTATACAGCCAACGAAGTTTTTCAGTTTATCACCAAACAATACAAAGACAGTCCGCTCCGTTTTGAAGCCATGGTTTGGATGGCCCGCACCTTTTTACAACTCGGTAAAATGAGCGATGCGCAAAGCATTTTTGATTTATTGGGTGATAATAAAAATAAAAATAAGATTCCTGAATATGTAAAGCGGGAAATGTATGCCACCCAGGCAGAATTTTTTATCCGCAATAAAAATTCTTTTCAGGCGATTGAACCCTTACAACTTGCACTGAAGCTAACACACAAAAGAGGACAGAAAGCGCGTTACGGTTATATTCTTGGGCAGCTGAATGAAAGAAGTGATGACAATAAAAAAGCGATTGAATATTATCAGTATTGTCTGCGTCACAATCCTGCGTACGTCATGGCTTTCAACTGTAAGATAAATCTTGCCCGCCTGATGGATGCCGGTCAGAACGGACTAAAAGATATCCGCAAAAAATTACTCAAGATGCTGAAGGATAAGAAAAATCTCGAGTATCGCGATCAGATTTATTATGCTCTGGCTGAAATCGCTTTTAAAGAAAAGATGGAGCCCAAGGCCATTGGTTATCTTAAGCTATCTGCTGCAACCAGCGTCAGCAATCCTAATCAGAAGGCTACTTCCTGCCTGAAACTTGCCGACTGGTATTTTGAAGAACTGGTGTATGATACGGCGCAGGCTTATTACGACAGTGCTGTTAATTTTCTTCCCAAGGATTTTCCAAATTATGAGTTCATTGTAAAAAAGAAAAATACGCTTACAGACCTTGTTAAAAACAGACAGACCATTGCACTTGAAGACAGTCTGCAGCGTCTTTCCAAGATGACACCCGCACAAAGGGAAGCGGTTGTGAATGCCATTATCAAAAAAGTAATTGATGATGAAAATGCGAAGAAACAACAGGAGTTGCTGATGCAGCAGAACATGCTGAATAATCCCACTATCAATTTAACAGTGGGCGGAAACAGCCAGTGGTACTTCTACAACTCGCAGGCGCTGGGTTTCGGGCTGACTGAATTTATCAAAAAGTGGGGTAACCGAAAGCTTGAAGATAACTGGAGGCGTATTAATAAAGAAACCGTACTTGAGTTTACAGACCCTGAAAATGTGGAAGAAGTAGATTCTGCAAAAAATGATTCTATTAAGAATGCTCCCAAGTTAACGAATAAAGACAAGGAGTATTATCTAAAAAATATTCCGACAACGGAGGAACAAATTCAAAAATCAACGGAAAGAATCCTAGAAGCACATTATGCACTTGGGCTAATTTATCGCGATCAGTTGAATGATTATCGCAGCTCGAACGAAGTGCTGGAAGCCATGCTGAAACGTTTTCCGGATTGTAAATATGAATTAAGCGCTTACTATTATTTGTATAAAAATTATGAGTTACTGGAAGAAAAAGTAAAATCGGATTATTACAAAAATTTAATTCTTACAAAATATCCTGACAGCGATTACGCCAATATTATCAAGAATCCGAATTATACAAACAAGGGATCTGATTTCAACGAAAAAGTATCTAAGCTGTATTCTGAGACATACTCCATCTTCCTTGCAGGTGATTATGAAAAAGTAAGAGTCAATAAAAAACTCGCCGATTCTCTGTATCCCGGAAATGAATATGGACCTCAGTTTTCTTATCTGAATACACTTGCGATTGGAAAAACAAAATCGAAAGATCAGTTTGAAAAATCTTTACAATCACTCGTAAAAAAATATCAGGGGCATCCCGTTGCCGGTATGGCTCAGGAATTATTGAATCTGCTGAATGCAGGCAATCTGGGCAAAAGCTCTGCCATTGCAAAAGATACTGCGAAAGTTAAACCCAAATACACTTTCAGTGAAGATGCTTTTCATTTGTTTGTTCTTGTAGTTCCTATTCTGAATGCCGATATTAACAAGGTAAAGATTGCTATTTCTGATTTTAACGCGAAATATTTCAGCAACACGCCGCTTCAGATAAATAATCTTTATCTGAACGATAAGTTCCAGATGATAACCGTTGTTAAATTTGAGAATTCTGCAAAATCGCTGGATTATATGAAAACGCTGATGATGAATAAAATTATCCTCGACAAACTGATCAAGAATTCGCAATACCAGCAATTCGTTATTTCAACAGAAAACTACGTCACCTTCTATAAAGAGAAAAATGTGGAAGAATATCTGAACTTCTTTACAAAAAGTTATAAGTAGATTTCTCTTTAATATCAAAGGTTTCCAGATACATCTTCGATATTTCTTTGTTAAAATTGCATAAAAATTTGTTTTTTTCAGCAATCGGAGCGACCTTGCAATGATAAAAAGGAATTGTTCTTATAGAAAATAAAACTGCATTAATTATTTCAAGAACTGAAACATGGCTAAAAACATGGAACCCGAATCACAGACGATCAACCTGATCGGAGCGGGAACGCTGATAAAGGGAGAAATCCGTGCCAACGGAGATGTACGAATTGACGGCTCACTGATGGGATCGATTCATTCGAAAGGAAAAGTAGTTGTGGGTGCATCCGGCTCGGTAGAAGGAGAAATCGTTTGTCAGAATGCCGACATTTCCGGCAATATCAAAGCAGAAATTCAGGTTGCTGAATTGCTTTCACTGAAAGCAACTGCCCGCCTGACGGGAAATATCATGACCGGTAAAATCGCTATTGAACCCGGCGCAATATTTACAGGCTCCTGCACCATGAACAATGGCGGGAACAACACCATAAAAGAAAACAGAAATGCAGTCAACTCCGAAGCCGCCCAAGTCGAAGGGGCCGCTGGATGATTATGCCAAATGGTCGGGCCTAGCCTTCCAGATGATCTTTATTATCGGGGCTGGTGTGGCTGCCGGATATGGAATTGATTACTGGATCGGATTGGAATTTCCTGTGTTTTTATTAATCTTCACCATCCTTGGTGTATTCGGCTCTATCTGGTATGTTGTAAAAGATCTTTTAAAAAAATAATATGTTTATATCATTCATCATTCGCTTAATCGTTTTCACGGCAATCTACGGAGGCCTTTCCGGTGTTGTGTTCTGGAGCTATCCCGATGCTTTTCCAGCTGAGTTTTTTTATTTTCTTCCCATGTTTCCAATTGTAACGCTGGGAATTCATTATATGATCATGCGATCACTCAGCAAGCGACCCGCCAGTTTTATCAATGCTTTCATGCTGTCGACTGTTATTAAACTTTTTGTTTTCGGAGTCGCGATGGCTGCTTTTGCATTTGCCAATCCTGAAAAAGCAGTACCTTTCATCCTTGTGTTTTTTACTTTTTATCTAGGATACACTATCTTTGAAACAACCGTCATTCTTGATATGTCGAAGGCTGCCAAAAAAGCACAGGCAGAAAAGAAATAATAATATAAATTCATTTTACTTTATTTGTATTTTTTATGAATGACATTTTTATCGCACTCCTTATCGGCCTTGCAGCAGGCATCATCGATGTTACGCCCATGATCATTCAGAAGTTGGATAAAAGCGCCAACTGGTCAGCATTTGTGCATTGGGTTGCATTGGGTTTAATTATTCCCTTTGTGCAGTGGGATATAGAACCCTGGCTGAAAGGGCTTATCCTTGGTGAGCTGTGTACACTTCCGGTTATGATTATTGTTTTCCGTCAGGATAAAAAAGCCATAATTCCCATGTTTTTATTTTCCGGCATTCTCGGAACAGGAGTGGCTTTGGCAGGAAATTATTTTATCGGTTAAAATTACTTTTACATTTTTTGCAACTAAGATTTTTCTCTTTTCATTTATTAAGATGATGCTGGTATTTCTATAAAAAACCCTGTAATCGCGGGCGCAATCACAGGGCCAAAGAACTGAGAAAAATATTAAATCACTCTGACATGAAAAACAAATGAAATTCTGCGCGGCGGTTTAACTGCCTACCGGCCGCATTGTTGTTGGTCGTTACCGGTTCGGCATATCCAAAATAATTCGTAAGAATTCTTTCTGATGAGATACCTTGCGCGGTAAGATAATTCATTACTGAGGCTGCTCTTTTTTCAGAGAGCTTCATGTTATAGTCATACGATCCGATGATATCCGTGTGTGCACCCACTACAATCCCGATATTCGAATTCTGTTTCATGATACTGCATACTTTCAAAAGCATGCTTTCTTCCTGCAATCGTATATCATAACTGTTAAAATCGAAGAATACATTTTTTAATGATACAGCAATCAGATTGTTGTTTTCTTCATTCTTAGCATTAGGACTCAACAGAAAATCTTTTTCTGTATTCCCATCTGATCCTGCATCCGCAAAATACATGTATGCGTCATACGGCTGATACCCTTCAGCAGAAACAGATACCCGAAAAGCTTTTCCAACCGGAAGGAAAATATCATATCCTTTATCATTGGCACCAGAAATTTCATCGGCAACTACTCTGTTGTTTGTGGTATCTGAAACAAATATTCGTGCATTGATCGGGTTTCCTGTGTTCGCATCGGTTACCTTTCCATTGATATTCATATAAGGAAGATAGGGTCCTATGATTTTCATTTCATAAAGATCTTCGTTTCCGAATCCGTTGTTTTTTCCTGAAGAATAATAAATTGAATTTCGGTCGGGTGCATAAGTAAAAAACACATCATCATCGGTAGAGTTCACAGGATATCCAATGTTGGAAGGTGTTTCCCATTCTCCTTTTTCATTCATTACGGAAGTGAAAATATCAAAACCTCCCATTGTGTTATGTCCGTTTGAACTGAAAATAATTTTCATACCGTCATCGCTGATCCACGGGCCGTCTTCATCATAGCGACTGTTAATTTTTGAACCCAGGTTTACAGCATCACCCCAGCGGCCATTTTTCTTTTTATCGGAATAATACACATCACGTCCGCCAAATCCGCCGGGACGATCACTTACAAAGTAAAGACGATTTCCATCTGCACTTAAAAATGCATGCGATTCCCATGATTTGGTATTGATTGTTTCATCCAGTTTTTTAAGTGATGACCATGATCCATTCACATTATTCGAAACATAAATATTTCCGTCACCTTTGTCATCACGGTAAACAAACAATTTGTTTCCGTCATGTGAAATGCTTACAGCCGCTTCATGTCCTTTTGAATTTAATTCGGATCCCATATTAACTGCAGGCTGCCAGCTTCCGTCCGTATTTTTCTTACTGTAATAAATGTCTTCGTAATATTTTCCGGTTTCATCTTTTTGCCCGCCAACATTACCTTCTCTTCGGGAAGTAAAGTATAATGTGTTTCCATCAGCGGAAAGTACAGGGCAATAATCAGAATAGAATGAATTGATTTGTCCTCCCAGATTTTTTACATTCACCCGCAAAGGTTCTTTCTGCAAGTGCTGTGCTTCACGTACCATCTCAATACGACGGTTTACATCTGATAAAAGTTCTGTGTTTTCTGCAGGAATATATTTTTTAAACATCTGATAATACTGAATTGCTTTATCAAACTGATAATTGTTATGATAAGCCTTTGCCAGATAGAAAATAGAATATACTGAACTGGTACTTTCGCGGTATGTGTCAAGATATGCCAAGGTAAAATTCTGTACAGCTTTCATCAGGTAGGGAATTGCTTTTGACCCGGATGATGGAATGTTGCTGTAGCATATTCCGATTTTAAAATTCACATTGGCATTAGCCGGTGAAATCTTATTCAATTCTTCCAGTAAAGGAATTGCGTCAATATAATTTCCTTCACTCATAAACAAATCAGCAGAAAAGAAATTGGATTTGAACAACATCTGATCCTGTCTGTCCAGTTGATCAAACATAGCTTCGCTCCTGTTACGGGGCACAGTATCCGAATCAGCAGCTCTTGAATAAAGAGGACTTATCAGAAGTAACCATGCAAATACGATATGTAAAATTGTTTTCATTTGTGTCAGCGTTTTTCTTGTATAAATTTACGCCAACCCAGCACGAAGGGCAATACCCGAAATTGGGTATTTCTGTACTTAATTTTAAAGATTTAAAACAAACCGTTCTCAGAAGAATACTTTATCAACTCAGCAACATTATGCACATCCAGTTTCCTCATAATGTTCTTACGGTGTGTTTCTGCCGTTGATACACTTATAGATAATGTGTCTGCAATAATCTTTGTGGGATTTCCCTGAATGACCAAACGAATAATTTCTTTTTCTCTTTTTGTAAGAGAACTTGTAACCAGCTTGTTTTTAAGTTGAAGATTTTCACGTGTCAGTTCCCGCATCATGTTTTCACTTTGAATTCGGTCTGTTATATCAACTGCGACACCGAGTGATTGGGAAGGACTTCCTTTTAAATCAAAACGAAAAAGAATATTGCTGGAACTCATCCAACGCCATTCTCCATTGGCATGCATAAAGCGATATACTCCCGTCCAGGTGGCTTTGGGTTTTTTTCTGAAAAACTCTAGGGAATCTTTTAACAGTTTCTGATCATCGGGATGAACTTTCATGCGAAACAAGGCCGATTTCATGCCTTTTATTTCTTCTTCTTCATATCCCAGGCGCGAATACACTTCCGTATTTGTCCATAAAACACATAACGTTTTCAGACTGGTAACATATACAATAGCAGGCAAAATGGAAGCAAGCGGACCCAGCATATTTTCATTCTGCTTAACCTGTTCAACAAGCTTTTCAAGTATGTTTTTACTTTCATCCATTTCAAAAATAAAGATAAGTCTTTTTGCAATATTATAAAAATTTTATTCAAAAAAAAAGGCTGTCCTTCGACAACCTTTTTTCAATCATTATTTGCAGTTAATCCTGCTTGACAACTCTGGTATTATAGATTTTGCCCGCATAGAAAATGCGTACACAATAGACTCCATCGGCTAATGTATTCAGATCGATGGTTGTTTTCTGCTGCCCGCTACTATTGACTTTCATCAATGATTCGCCCAGAAGATTAAAGAGTTGAATTTCGGATTCTGTTGTGGCGGAACCCAGATCAACCGTAATTGATCCACGGGTTGGATTTGGATAAATACTGATGCTGCTGTTGCTTCTTTCTTCTATTCCAACCATGAAAATAATGTTGGACACAGCTGAGGAACAACCGTTGATGGTTACAATCACAGAATAATTACCGGATGCAGTAGCATTACATGTCTGATTGGTTTCACCGGGAATGATTGCTCCGTTTAAATACCACTGATTGCCAGTAGCAGAAGAAGAACTTAAAACACCACCTATATCAGTTATAACAGGAGTCGGAGGAATCGGAATTACAGTAACAACAGACTGTGCCGTTCCTGTGCATCCTGAAGTTGTTCCGCTAACTGTATAAGTAGTTGTAGTTCCCGGAGAAGCTGTTGCTGGATTGCCCGTAAGTCCACCGGTCCATGCGTAGGTTGTACCACCGTTTGCAGTTAATGTTGCTGAACTTCCTGCACAGATGGATGGGCTGTTTACAGTTACATTCGGAATTGCAATAACTGTTACAACAGAAGTTGTGGTTCCTGTGCACCCTGACATTGTTCCGCTAACTGTATAAGTAGTGGTGGTAGCGGGCGTGGCTGTTGCTGGATTGCCCGTCAGTCCACCTGTCCATGTGTAGGTTGTACCACCGTTTGCGGTTAGTGTAGCTGAACTTCCTTCACAGATGGATGGGCTGTTTACAGTTATATTCGGAAGTGCAATTACTGTTACAACAGAAGTTGTGGTTCCTGTGCATCCGGATGTTGTTCCACTTACTGTATAAGTAGTTGTGGTAGCGGGCGTGGCTGTTGCTGGATTGCCCGTAAGTCCACCGGTCCATGTGTAGGTTGTACCACCGTTTGCAGTTAGTGTTGCTGAACTTCCTGCACAGATGGATGGACTGTTTACAGTTACATTCGGAATTGCATTTACTGTTACAACAGAAGTAGATGTGCCTGAACATCCGACTGTAGTTCCAGTGACAGTATAGGTCGTAGTAACCGAAGGGTTTGTCGCCATAGGATTCCCGGTTCCAAGACCACCACTCCAGGAGTATGTTGTAGCACCGTTTGCCGTTAATGTTGCCGTTTCTCCAAGGCAAATTGCAGGACTGTTTACTGATATGGAAAGTGATGATCCGACTGTAACAATTGATGTTGCTGTTGCTGAACATCCTGATGTGGTTCCGGTAACGGTATAAGTAGTGGTGGAAGAAGGGCTTGCTGTCATGGGGTTTCCAGTTCCCAGCCCATCACTCCAGTTGTAAGTTGTCGCACCGTTTGCCGTTAATGTGGCTGTTCCACCTGAACAGATTGAAGGACTGTTGACAGTGACATTGGGAATTGGAATAACCGTTACTATTGAGGTAGCTGTTCCTGTACATCCTGTTGTTGTTCCGCTAACTGTATAAGTAGTTGTAGTTCCCGGTGTGGCTGTTGCTGGATTGCCCGTCAGACCCCCTGTCCATGTGTAAGTAGTGCCGCCGTTAGCTGTTAATGTAGCTGACGTTCCTGCACAGATGGATGGGCTGTTTACCGTTACATTCGGAACTGTATTTACTGTTACAACTGAAGTTGTGGTTCCTGTACATCCTGATGTTGTTCCGCTAACTGTATAAGTAGTGGTGGATGCAGGCGAAGCAGTTATTGGATTTCCTGTTCCCAGACCTCCGCTCCAACTGTAGCTTACTGCACCTAAAGCAGTCAGTGTTGCAGTTTGTCCTGCACAAATAGAAGGACTGTTTACTGTGACGGAAGGTACTAGAGTCACAGCGACAGGTACAGCCTGTGTTGCAGAACAACCATTGCTTCCTGTAACACTGACAGTGTATGTAGTGCTGGCAGCAGGTGTTGCCACAACCGGATTTTGCCCGGCGGTAAAACCAGCCCAGTTATAGGTAGTTCCGTTACTGGCTGTGAGGGTGGTTGATTGACCTTGGCAGATTGTGGCTGGAACTGCAGTAGCAGCAGGATTGGGCGATTGGATAATTGTAATTGTACTTTTTAAAGAATCAATACTGTTGCACGAACCACCAAGCACAAAAAGTTTCACATTGTATGTTCCGGCCGTAGCCCATGTTACAGTAGGATTTATACTTGTGGATGTTGTAGGAGTACCACCCTGGAATCTCCACAGGAGCTGGGTTTGCACAGAACTACTTGCGTCAAATGTAACAGGATATCCAGAACATGTGTTTGTTGTCGATTGGGTATAATTGGCATCAGGCAGCACATTTGTCATAAATGGAAATGCTGCCAGTGAAATATTCAGGGCAAATGAACCGGCAGTGTTATACTGGTACCATAAATCATCAGATTGTTTTTCAAAAACGGCAGAAGGAACCGTTTGTCCATGTAAATTACTCTGCAAGCCTAATGAATCGCCTAATGTGAGATTGCTGAAGTCCACGCCGATGAAGAAGGGTTGGCCGCTTGTATTGATTGGCGTTGTGAAATGAATATCCGTAAAATAGCCGCCACTAACATCAGAAATGAGTTGTGACATTGGGACAGTCAGAGAACCGAGAACCGTTCCCGGCTTACCTGCTGAAACATTCCAAACGTTAAATGTAACAGTCTTGGTTGTAATTAAAGCCGTTGCTCTGCTGAAAGCGAATCGCGCCCCAAAGCAATATGTATTTGCATTGGTATTTGCGAAATATTGAGCTTTTGCTTTATCACCATAGGAATTGTGCCCGTTCACTGAACCCCAGTTGGGCGAACCAACATAATAATGCTGAATGGACCAGGTCGTTCCATAAGCTGTCAAATTAAAAGTGTCGCATGCAGCACGTGAAGCATCTTCAAGAGGCAAAACACCTGAAACGCCGTCAACGGAAGCGCCGCGAACAGCTGTAGAAGAGTTTGCATTCAATGCTTGAAACTTTTCCTGTGCGTTGGCTATAGAAGAAATCATAACCACGCAAATAGCTGCTGTGATCAAACGGGTAATGTAATTTTTTACCATAGAATATTTCGTTTAGTTGTGAGGATTTTGCTGCAAAATTACTAAATATTACTATGTGTTTGATATTGTATAATGCTAATAATGAAAAATCACCGTATAATATTATTCCCAAAAATGTGAAAAATAATTTTTTATTTATCCCTGATCTGAGAAATTTGTTGCATAAAAAAAGGTTGTCGAAGTGACAACCTTTTTTTTCATAAAGTGCATTTAATCCTGCTTGACAACTCTGGTATTATAGATTTTGCCCGCATAGAAAATGCGTATACAATAGACTCCGTTCGGAAGCGCATTCAAATCGATCGTTGTTTTCTGCTGCCCGTTGTTATTGACTTTTATCAACGACTCACCCAGCAGATTAAAGATTTGAATATCTGCATCAGAAGTATTTAATCCTAAATCAATGGTCAGACGGCCGAAAGTAGGATTCGGATAAACCATGATTCCAGCGCTTCCTCTTTCATCCATTCCAACAATAAAAATAATATTAGAAGCTGCAGAAGAGCAACCGTTCAAAGTGACAATCACAGTGTAGTTACCTGTTGTGGTTGGAGTATAAGTTTGATTCGTTTCACCAGCAATTGGGGTTCCATCAAGATACCATTGGTTTCCACTCACAGCATTCGAGCTGAGCACTCCGCCACCAATATCAATAATGACAGGTGTTGGAGGAATTGCACTGACAGTAACTTCAACAGAAGTTGAACCGTCACAACCCAGAGAAGTACCGGTGACAGTATACGTTGTATTAACATTAAGAACCGGTGTCGTGGCCACATTGGACGTGCCAAGCCCGTCACTCCACAGATAAGTATCCGCACCCAATGCAGTAAGTGTTGCAGCCTGACCTTCACAAATAGAATCTCCAGAAACAGTAATTATTGGAATTGGATTAACTGTTACTATCGACTGTGCCGTACCTATACATCCTATATCGGTTCCTGTTACTGTATAAGTAGTATTTACCAAAGGTGATACAGTAACAGGATTTCCTGAGCCAAGCCCGTTATCCCAATCATAGGATGCAGCGCCACCAGCTGTTAATGTAGCTGTTTCACCCGCGCAGATGGTCGCATTATTTACAGTTACTGTTGGACTAAGGTTTACAGTAACCACTGATTCTGCAGTGCCGGAGCACCCCAGAGAAGTTCCTGTGACAGTATAGGTTGTAGTAGTAACAGGTGTTACAGTTACGGGATTTAAAGTACCCAGGCCACTGCTCCAGTCATAACTAACAGCTCCGCTTGCAGTAAGTGTTGCAGTAGCTCCGCTACAGATCGTTTCACTGTTTACAATAACCGATGGATTTGGATTAACTGCTACCACAGCTTCTGCAGTACTTGAGCAACCCAGATCCGTTCCTGTAACTGTATAGGTTGTCGTTCCAGACGGAGAAACTGTAAGAGGATTACTTGTTCCCAATCCTCCACTCCAGTTATAGGAAGAGCCGCCATTCGCTGTTAATGTTGCTGTTGACCCCGAACAAATAGTAGGACTGTTAACAGTGATTGTTGGAATCGGATTGACTGTTACTACAGATTGCGTAGTTCCTGTGCACCCTGATGCAGTTCCTGATACTGTATAAGTAATTGTTCCTGCAGGTGTAGCATTCACAGGATTTCCTGTACCCAAACCACCGCTCCAGTTGTATGAAGTTGCACCACCTGCTGTCAGGGTTGCAGTTTCACCCGAGCAAATTGAAGGGCTATTCACAGTTACGGTTGGTGTTGGATTAACCGTTACTACAGACTGATTGATTCCAGTACATCCACTAACAGTTCCGGAAACGGTGTAAGTCGTTGTGGTTCCCGGAGTGGTTGTAACAGGGTTACCTGTTCCTAATCCACCACTCCAGTTATAGGTAGTCGCACCGCCAGCTGTTAAAGTAGCTATATCACCAGCGCAAATTGTCGGACTGTTGACAGTAATAGTCGGAATAGCATTAACTGTTACCACGGATGCTGTTGTTCCTGTACATCCGCTGGTTGTTCCCGAAACTGTGTAAGTAATTGTTGAGGCCGGAGATGTTGTAACCGGGTTTCCTGTTCCAAGACCACCGCTCCAGCTGTAAGTTGTAGCTCCTCCTGCAGTAAGAGTGGCCGTTGCTCCCGAACATATGGAAGGACTGTTTACTGTCACAATTGGTATCGCATTTACAGTAACCACAGATGTTGTGGTTCCCGTGCATCCGCCAGTGGTTCCCGATACGGTGTATGTAGTAGTGGAAGACGGGGATGTCGTTACCGGATTACCTGTGCCCAGACCTCCACTCCATGAATATGAAGTAGCTCCGGCAGCAGTCAGTGTAGCTGTTAAGCCTGCACATATGGCAGGACTGTTCACTGTAACCGTTGGATTTGCATTTACTGTAACTATGGATTGTGCTGTACTGGTACATCCGCTGGTTGTTCCAGAAACCGTATAAGTTACTGTTGATGCAGGCGAGGTTGTTACAGGATTCCCAGTACCCAGACCTCCGCTCCAGTTGTACGTTGTTCCACCATTGGCTGTCAGAGTTGCTGATGATCCGACACAGATTGTCGGACTGTTTACACTAACTGTTGGGTAAGCATTTACTGTAACTACAGACTGAGCTGTTCCAGTACAACCAGAAGCAGTACCAGTTACAGTATAGGTTACCGTTGAACCGGGTGAAGTTGTTACTGGGTTTCCGGTACCAAGTCCACCACTCCAACTGTATGTTGTGGCACCTGCAGCTGTGAGTGTTGCTGTCGATCCACTACAAATCGAAGGGTTGTTTACAGTAACCGTTGGACTGGGTGTAACCGTTACAACCGACTGTGTGGTTCCTGTACATCCCGCAGTAGTTCCAGTTACCGTATATGTGGTAGTAGCTCCGGGTGAAGTTGTCACCGGATTGCCTGCACCTAATCCTCCACTCCATGAATATGAAGTAGCTCCGGCAGCAGTTAAAGTAGCTGTTGTTCCAGAACAAATTGAAGGATTATTAACGGTAACCGTTAATGTAGTATTAACTGTTACGACTGATTGTGCTGTTCCAGAACAACCGGCAGTGGTTCCAGTAACTGTATAGGTAGTAGTCACAGCAGGGTTGGTAGTAACAGGATTCCCCGTTCCAAGCCCGCCAGTCCAGCTATATGTTGTAGCTCCACTTGCCGTCAGTGTTGCTGTCTGTCCTAAACAAATTATCGGACTGTTAACAGAAACCGAGAGACTTGCTCCTACTGTTACAATAGATTGTGCTGTTCCAGTACACCCCAATGAGGTTCCCGTCACAGTATAGGTTACGGTTGCACCCGGTGATGTAGTCACAGGATTACCTGTACCCAAACCACCACTCCACGAATATGTAGTTGCACCTGCAGCTGTCAGCGTTGCTGTTCCACCGGCACAAATCGAAGGACTGTTAACAGTTACTGTCGGCAATGGATTTACTGTTACAACAGAAGTGTTTGTTCCCGTACATCCGGAAGCTGTTCCAGAGACAGTATATGTTGTGTTTGCACCGGGTGTAACTGTTATCGGATTTGTAGACGCACCTGTGCTCCAGTTATAAGTAGTCGCTCCGGCGGCAGTCAGCGTGGCTGTTGCGCCTGCGCAGATTGTTGGTGAGTTAACTGTAACTGTCGGTAACGGTGTAACGGTTACTACAGATTGTGCTGTTCCCGTACATCCGGACGTAGTACCCGAAACAGTATAGGTTATGTTTGCGCCGGGTGTAACCGTTTTTGGATTGCCTGCACCCAGGCCACCACTCCAACTATAGGATGTAGCTCCTGCTGCCGTCAGTGTGGCGGTTGCACCTGCACAAATTGTTGGTGAGTTTACAGTGACTGTTGGCAATGGTGTTACTGTAACTACTGAGGTTGTTGTTCCCGTACATCCGGTTGTCGTGCCGGTGACAGTGTATGTTGTGTTAACCCCCGGCGTTACTGTGATCGGATTCGTGGAAGCACCTGTGCTCCAATTGTAGGTGGTCGCTCCCGCTGCCGTCAATGTGGCGGTTGTTCCTGCACAGATTGTCGGACTGTTTACTGTAACGGTTGGTATTGCATTTACAGTCACTACAGATGTTGTTGTTCCGGTACAACCTGATGTTGTTCCGGTAACTGTATACGTTGTGTTTGCTCCTGGTGTAACTGTTATCGGATTTGTAGACGCACCTGTGCTCCAGTTATAAGTAGTCCCTCCGGCAGCCGTCAGTGTGGCTGTTGAACCGGCACAAATGGATGGACTATTAACTGTAACGGTTGGGTTTGCATTTACAGTAACAACCGACGTGGTCGTTCCTGTGCATCCGCTTGTGGTTCCAGAAACAGTATAGGTTGTCGTTGAACCGGGCGACACATTAATAGGATTTGTTGTTGCTCCGGTACTCCATGAGTATGTTGTTCCACCCGCTGCAGTTAGTGTAGCTGTTGAGCCTGCACAAATTGTCGGACTGTTTACTGTAACGGTTGGAACAGCATTTACTGTTACTACAGAAGTTGCTGTACCAGTACATCCAGTTGTTGTTCCGGTGACAGTGTATGTTGTACTTACCCCCGGCGTTACTGTGATCGGATTCGTGGAAGCACCTGTGCTCCAGTTGTAGGTGGTTGCTCCCGCAGCTGTCAGTGTGGCAGTTGTTCCTGCACAGATTGCCGGACTGTTTACTGTAACGGTTGGTATTGCATTAACAGTCACTACAGATGTTGTTGTTCCGGTACAACCTGATGTTGTTCCGGTAACTGTATAGGTTGTGTTTGCACCGGGCGTAACTGTAATCGGATTTGTAGACGCACCCGTGCTCCAGTTATAAGTAGTCGCTCCGGCAGCCGTCAGTGTGGCTGTCGCACCTGCGCAGATTGAAGGGCTGTTTACTGTAACGGTTGGGTTTGCATTTACAGTAACAACCGACGTGGTCGTTCCTGTGCATCCGCTTGTGGTTCCGGAAACAGTGTAGGTTGTTGTTGTACCGGGCGAAACATTAATTGGATTTGTTGTTGCTCCGGTATTCCATGAGTACGTAGTTCCACCCGCTGCAGTTAGTGTAGCTGTTGAACCAGCACAAATTGTCGGACTGTTGACGGTTACTGTTGGAACAGTGTTTACTGTTACTACAGAAGTTGCTGTTCCGGTACATCCGAGTGAAGTTCCGGTAACTGTATAGGTAGTTGATAAAGCGGGTGTAGCCGTTGCGGGATTACCCGTCAAACCGCCCGTCCAGCTGTACGACGTAGCACCATTGGCTGTCAGCGTTGCTGTTGATCCTGCGCAAATCGAAGGACTGTTAACCGTTACCGTTGGATTCGGGTTGACAGTCATGGTTACTGTATTTGATGTTGCCGGGTTTCCTGTAGGACAAGCCGCATTCGAAGTAACAATACAAACTATCTGATTGCCGTTAGCCAAAGTTCCATTCGTGTATGTTGAAGCTCCCGTTCCTACATTAGATCCGTTTAACTGCCATTGATAAGTTGGCGTTGTTCCGCCATTGGTAGCCGTTGCTGTAAATGTAACGGAAACACCCGAACATATTGTTGTTGCGGTTGCTGCAACGGAAACACTGACAGGTTGTGCAGCCACAGGAGTAGCCGAAAGAGTACGTATAGTTCCATTACCACAAACATTCGACGGAGTAACTTGTATGTTGCCCGCTCCGGCACCTACAGTAACGGTAACCGAATTAGTTCCCTGACCGGAAGTGATTGTCCAGCCTGCAGGAAATGCCCATGTATACGTTACTCCCGCAACATTCGTCACGCTGTATGTTTGAGAAGACGCTTCACATGGCGTGCTGGTTCCTGTAATAACACTGGGTTGAGCAGGCACACCGGAAACAACTGTGACAACAACTGAAGAAGTACTCTGATTAAAAGCACTGGTAACTGTAACGGTATACGTAGTTGTGATTGTTGGAGAAACAATCGGGTTGGCTATTGTGGAAGTAAATCCTGCGGGGTTTGAAGACCATGCGTACGTTCCGCCTTTGGTTACTACTCGTAATTGTGTAGAATTTCCACTACAAATGGCTGATGGATATACATACGCTTTTGCGCCTGGTTTTCCTTTCCATTTATAAATACCACCAACCTGCGGGCTTTCTGTAAATCCACCGGCATATCCAATTGTATCATTTAAAAAGGCAACAGCAGTGTATTGTATCGCAGTGTCTATTCTTGTCCATGTGCAGGCACTCATATTATTCAAACTGAAAGATGAGCCCATTGAAAGGTTGGAGGCATAGTCAGCATCCGTAGTTACCCATGTATCCGTTGTTCCGGAAACAAAATCAACATCACCGAGCTGCATTCCAGCGCCATATGTATATACAACCCATGTTGCACCGCCATCTGTTGTTTTTCTAACCTGAAAAACATTGGTGGGAGCTGCTGTTCTTTCTGCACACCAGCAAATACCGTTGTTAGCATCTTTCATAACAACGCGGTCTGCATGCGGCATTCCTGTAGCAGTATAACTCCAAGTTAGCCCTCTGTCTGTTGATTTATAAACACGACCATCAGTAGCTCCAAACCATATTGTATTTCCAACAACTTCATAATTATTAACCGTTCCATAAGCGGTTGCACCGGATGCTTGCAAACCGGCAGCTGTAGGCACAGCTGTCCAAGTTGTACCTCCATTAGTTGTTGTGTACATTTCAAAAAAGTATGCAACCGGGTTTCCTGCCGGGTCATAGGGGTCGCCCATACACCATCCGTTATTGGCATCCCAAAAATGAACTGTATTTGGAAAGCTTGTAGTTTGTTTAAATATTGTTGCCGAAGCCTGCCTTGCCCAGGTTGTTCCACCATCCGTGGTTTTCCACACACCGCCATGTTCGCCTGCAGTTCCACCAGTATAGTATAAAGTAGCCCAGCAGGTCGTACTTGTAAGCGGGTACATACATCCCAATGCAAAGTCAGTTATTGTTGCAGGAACATTATTAATCACTGAAGGATTCCATGTTGTTCCGCCATCGGTTGTTCTGATATAATCAATTGTGTTGGCTCCATAATATCCGTCATAGGCCCAAGCCCATGCATTGGTCGGATCAACTATTTTAATACCGCTGATACCACGACTATATGTTGCAAGCCTTGTGTTCTGTTCAATCCAAGCACTCTTTGCACCTACTTTGATATAGCGTTGCTTGGTTAATGTAGCCGAACCATTCACATCGTTTGTGCAAGTCAGTTTTACTTTATACAAACCTCCCGTATAATAAAATACTTTAGGGTTTTGTGCTGTTGATGTGGCAGGTGTTCCTCCTTCAAATTCCCAGTACCAGCTTGTGGGTGTGTTTGTGCTGACATCTGTATACTGAACAGAATCTCCGATTAATATATTGGTTCTGTCAGCTACAAAATTCACAACAGGTAATGCAGCCGCAACAACATGTACATATTGCGTACGTGTTATTAAATTACTTCCATTCGCGTTGGTGGCTGTGAGCTGAACCTGATACAAGCCCGGAGTATTATAAGTTACCGTCTGATTTTGTGTCGCTGAAGTTGCGGGTGTTCCGCCTGCAAATGTCCAGGCCCAGCTAGTGGGAACATTCGATGAGCAATCATAAAAATTAATACTTCCACCTGCTACAACCATCGTATCATTTGAATAAAAATTCGCCGTGGGAGCGAGTGTCGCAGCACCACCCATAAAAGTAAATGTAATTACCGCCGGAGTTCCTGCCGATGAAATCGCTGTTATTGGCTTATTCGTATTGGCACCTGCCCATGATCTTGAGTTCGGTGTTGTTGCATCTGTAAACGAAGTTTTGCTTGTGCTTCCCGGAAAAGGATCGCCCGCTCTGCCAGCAGCATTCATTGTTTCATTTCCATCTGCCTCTTCAATGTTTCCATACTGCTTAGCTGGTGCTAAATTTATCCCTGCATTCCACCGAATCCGTATCGAATCCTGCTGAATGTGATAAATCAGCATTCCTGATCCCGGAATGTCAGTATCAGATAGTCGCTTCTGCCTGTTTTCAAGCATGAAATATTCATTTGCTGTAGGTGTAGTGTATAGATAACTAACAGCACTACTTTCTGCATTAGCAAGTTTGTAGATTCCTGCAGTATTAATGACAAAGGGCTGTGTCCAGTCATAATAATATTTTGAAAAGGCATTGTGATGCGCCGGCCTTGAACCAGAAGGTGTACTGTTGTATGAACCACCGCCCATCACATCCCAATTATCCGTTGCGTAAGCAGTGCCTCCTGAATTTCCATAATCAATATCATAGAAATCACAAATTCCTAAATTATGAGAGAACTCATGAACAAAGACACCAATTGTATTCAGTGTTGCTAATGCCATCAATTCGGGGCTACATGTATAAGCATTTAATACAACTCCATCATATGAGACAGGCCCGAAGGTCCAGCTATGAGACCATGTGTCATTCGCAACTCCACTGACCTCCTCGCCTCTTCCTGCATGAATGATGGTTATTCCATCTACATATCCATCTCTATCATTGTCATACTGGGAAAAATCAACTCCGGCTGCATCGGCCAACGCTACTGCTTCTGCAACCAGTTCGCGCGAATACTTGTCATTCCCCGAAGTTGGGTCATCCTGCCCATAATACGCTGAGGTTTTCGACAAAGTGTATGGACCCACCACATCACTATTTATAGTAAGTTGCTGGTATGAATTTTCCAGAAAATAATCACGAAAACTTCCTTTTCCAGCATTATATCCAACCTGGTTGAATAAATTGTTAAATACAGCATTTGACCCTGATGTAAAACTGGTTCCAGAATACTGAACCAGAATCACCAGATTCTTGCGAACACCCCTGGTTGGAAAAGCGCCTTTGTTAAAGCCAGCAATCTTTTCCTGAGAAGGCGTTGCATCGTTGGGATCGAACTGATACTTTTCTTTTTTATCCCTGATCTGATTTTTACTGAACCAATTTCCTGTTGAAATTCCTGATAAAAAAGAAATTTCTGCCGCTTCGCGCTGGGCCGGATCATGTGCTATGACACCCGATAAAATAAGATCCAGATTCACATCAATAATCCCGTATTCATAATACCCGCTACTGTTAGGCAACACCGTATATCCATCCGTTGTTTGCGCCCAGTGAATACGTCCGTCACCTTTCAGATAAAGGGTAAGCGTTTGACCCGAAGGTTGTGAAACAACCGCTGCATCCGGTGATGCAGGGACACCTACACTGAGGTAATGATTGTGGGGTAAGTTCAGCGTTTGCTGTGCAAATCCTGAAAGTGACGTGAACATAGCAAGAGCCAATGCAACGCCAGTAATGAGTAAACGGTTTTTCTTCATAATATAATTAGGATGGTTGATTGCTTGATAAACAGGAACTTTTCTCAAAAAGCCAATAAAACTACAACGTTTTACCAATAAGACCAAACAGAAAGTGTTAAATCTTATCTTTTTAAAAAGGTTTTCATACACAAAGACGTTTTTTATCTACCAATAGTTGCATCATACCAATCTTTCATGGCAAGCTGAAAATTCCTAACTTCGCAGCCGTTTAAAAGAAATCATGACAGCATATTATGGAATACATTCACGGCGAAACGGAAAAGAAATGGCAGCAATACTGGAAGGAACACAAAACGTTCCGGGCAGAAAACAAGTCGGATAAACCTAAGTATTATGTGCTCGACATGTTTCCTTATCCTTCGGGAGCAGGCCTGCATGTGGGTCACCCTCTGGGATACATCGCTTCGGATATTTATTCCCGTTACAAACGACAAAAAGGTTTCAACGTTCTTCATCCGATGGGATACGATGCATTCGGTCTTCCCGCAGAGCAGTACGCCATTCAAACCGGGCAGCACCCTGCCATTACCACCGAAAAAAATATTGCACGCTACCGTGAGCAACTCGATAAACTTGGATTTTCATTTGACTGGGATCGTGAAGTGCGCACCTGCGAACCCTCCTATTACAAATGGACACAGTGGACCTTTATTCAACTTTTCAATGCATGGTATGATAAATCTTCTGACAAGGCACGTACCATTGCTGAGTTAATTTCTTCTTTTGCGAAAGAAGGAAATGCAGCCACAACGGCAGCTACATCGCTGGAAGAAAAATTCACGGCAGCCGAATGGAACGCCATGAATGAAGTTCAGCAGAACGATATACTGATGCATTATCGCTTGGTATATCTGGCCGACACCATGGTAAACTGGTGCCCCGCGCTGGGAACCGTGCTTGCCAACGATGAAGTGAGCGAAGGATTTTCGGTTCGTGGCGGACATCCTGTGGTGCGAAAAGAAATGAAACAATGGAGCCTGCGCATTACCGCTTATGCAGAACGCATGCTGAAAGGCCTGGAAACACTCGACTGGAGCGATTCGTTGAAAGAAGTGCAGCGCAACTGGATCGGAAAATCGGAAGGTGTAATGATACAATTTCCGATTAAAGATCACACCGATCTCTGCATGGAAATCTTTACGACAAGGCCCGATACGATCTTCGGAGTTACTTATATGACCTTCGCTCCCGAGCATGAATTTGTGAAAAAGATTACCACACCCGAATACAAAGAGGCCGTAGAAAATTATATTACAGAAACAAAAAACCGGTCGGAACGCGAACGCATGGCCGATGTGAAACGCATCAGCGGACAGTTTACCGGCGCCTATGCCATTAATCCGTTTACGAAAGAAGCGGTGCAAATATGGATCGGCGATTATGTGTTGATTGGTTACGGAACCGGTGCTGTAATGGCTGTTCCGGGACATGATGCACGCGACTGGGCCTTTGCAACGCATTTTAAACTTCCGATTAAAGAAGTTGTAGAAGGCGGAAACATTGAGGAAGCAGCTTACGAAGAAAAAACGGGCAAGTGTATCAACTCCGATTTCATCAACGGGATGAGTGTGAAAGATGCGCAGCAGGCGGTGATCCGCAAGGTAGAAGAAATGGGAATCGGATATTCGAAAATTAATTTCCGGCTGCGCGATGCGATCTTCAGCAGGCAACGCTACTGGGGAGAACCTTTTCCTGTATACTATAAAAACGGAATGGCCTGCGTGATGGATGAAAAAGATCTTCCTCTTTTGCTTCCTGAAGTGGATAAATATTTACCTACCGAAACCGGCGAACCACCTCTTGCCCGCGCGAAAGATTGGAAAACAAAAGAAGGCTACCCCATTGAAACAAGCACCATGCCCGGCTTTGCGGGATCGAGCGCTTACTATCTGCGTTACATGGATCCGCATAACGATACTGAATATTTTTCAAAAGAAGCCGTTCAATACTGGGGCAACGTTGATCTTTATATTGGCGGAGCCGAACATGCCACAGGGCATTTGATGTATGCACGATTCTGGAACATGTTTTTGTACGACCTTGGAATGGTCAGTAAAACCGAGCCTTTCCAGAAGCTGATTAACCAGGGAATGATTCAGGGACGATCGAGTATTGTGTATCGCATCAAAGGAAAAAACACTTTTGTTTCGTATAATAAAAGAAACGATTTTGATACAACACCCATCCATGTGGATGTGAGTATGGTGGACAACGATGTGCTGAACACAGACGCATTCCGCGCCTGGCAGGCTGATTATGCGAATGCAGAATTCATTACCGAGAACGGAAAATTTATCTGCGGCACTGAAGTTGAAAAAATGTCGAAGTCGTTGTACAATGTTGTGAATCCGGATGAGCTTGTGGAACGCTACGGAGCCGATACGTTGCGCATGTATGAAATGTTTCTGGGACCGATCGAACAACACAAACCCTGGGATACCAAAGGGATTGAAGGTGTGTTTCGTTTTATTAAAAAACTATGGCGACTGTATCACGACAAAGAAGGAAACTTTAAAATAAGCGAAGAAGCACCTACAGCCGACGAACTGCGCGTGATTCACAAAACAATCAAAAAGATTGAAGATGACATTGAACGTTTTTCTTTCAACACAAGCGTGAGTAATTTTATGATTTGTGTGAACGAACTGACCGATCTGAATTGTAACAAGCGCGCCATATTGGAACCACTCACTGTATTGCTTGCTTCCTTTGCACCGCATATCAGTGAAGAACTGTATCAGATGCTGGGACATACGGAAAGTGTTACCTACGCAGCTTTTCCGAAGTGGAGCGAAGAATATCTGGTATCGGACAGTGTGCAGTATCCGGTATCGTTTAACGGAAAGACACGTTTTATGATTGTTGTACCTGCCAGCGCCACCGAAGAGGAAGTGCGTGCCACCGCGCTGTCGCAGCCCGATGCAGAAAAGTGGCTGCAGGGAAAAGAACCGAAGAAGGTGATTGTGGTGAAGGGGAGAATTGTGAATGTTGTGATTTAAGGAATTAAATAATTCCATCGATTTAAGGAAAGACTTGGTAATTGCTGTGCGGATCGCGCTCAATGGGCTGCGACCCCGTCTCAATAGACTGCGACCCCATCTCAATGGACTGCGACTCCGTCTCAATGGACTGCGACCCAGTCTCAATGACCTGCGACCCAGTCTCAATGACCTGCGAACACGTCTCTTTGACCTAGAACCCCGTCTCAATGGGCTGCGAACCCATCTCAATGACCTGCGACTCCGTCTCAATAGACTGCGAACCGATCTCAATGGACTAGAACCCCGGCTCGATGAACTGCGAGTCCATCTCAATGAGGTGCGACCCGATCTAAATGGTGTAGAATTCGATCTGATAGTGGAAGTAGCAGTTGTAGTGGCAGTGGCAGGCGCATCGAAGTATTCGCCCAATTGTCCATTTTTAAATGTGCTCATGAGGCTCAACCCTTCGGGTCTCGGTTACGAATGAATACGAACTCACGAATTACGAATACATTTCAGATACAGGTAGAATGTACATTTGACAAAGCTCACAGAACTATTTTCACAAAAAACCTAACATTTTTTTCGAGTTAGCGGATAAAGGGATAAAGGAAGTTGATTTTGTTTATTAAGTGTTAAAAAAACGCTTTGGAAATGAGAAGGATAAAATGTATTTTTGGGGGTAGTTCTTACAGCTATTTAAAAAAAGATGTTTTTCTGAACCTTTTAAAGTTTCGGGGCATTAATAGAAAAGAAATGAGGAGTTCTTTACATATAATTGTTGGAGAAAGCAAAGGACACTACGTCTCCTCAAGCCGGGCAGGCAATGCGTGCGAACATAGAAATATTGATAAATAAAAAAGAAATCGAATATGTCTAAAATTTTATCTTCAGGAATAGTATCCCTTGTTCACCATGTAAAACTTAATGAAAGTGGTTGGTGGGAAAAATCTATACAAAACATTTTGATTTCCATTTTTGGAATCAATGAGAACTCACCGCAAAGCGAAAAGGATTTATTGTCTAACGTAGAAAAGGAGCTAAATACAAATTTCGATAAGGTTAGAATAATACATCAATTTGATTTTCTTAAATCAAGAAAGATCGTTATACCAGTAACAGAAGTTTTATACACTTTAACGGAAGAAGCATATGCGGATTTTCGAGCATCATTTGCTTCTCAAAAGGAAATTGAATTTGAAGCCGAAAAACGATTCAAAGATCTTTGTGAAAGACTATGCCCTGAAATCCAAGCAAAAACTTTATGGAGTGAATTAAATGAATACCTGATTATTCCTCTAATACGAGAAATAGGAGCTAAAACTTACGAATTAATCAGTGGTGAAAATGCGATTTCAATTGAACAATATGGCCAGTTTAATTCATTCCTTTCGCGTTATAAAGATGATAAAGTAAAAATTCAGGCACTCCTTCTAAGCTATTTTGATTTTAAAATTGATTTCGTCAAGAAATATATCTTGCACCAACTAAACGCATATTTTTTTATTGAGGCTACAAATCTTAATCAAAAAACAGTAGACGAAGTATATGCTTTATCGAAAACGCAAACGAATTTGAAAGTCTTTGTTGATACAAACTTTTTATTAACTCTTCTTGATTTACATGATAACCCTTCAAATGAAGCAGCGTTTTCACTCATAGAATTACTAGATGAGATAAAAAATCGTGTAATAGTTAAATTTTATGTTTTACCAGTAACTGTAATGGAGTTTCAAAATCTAATCTCAAAATTTAAAGATTATTTAAAAAAACTCAAACCTTCATTGAACCAAGCTATAGCAGCAGAAAATACAGAAGATTTTTCTGGTATTATTAAAAAGTACTTTCAGAAGTGTCATGAAAAGAGAACAATGTTAGATATTGATGATTATTTCGACCCTTATCTTGAAAATTTTACAGTAAATATTAGGAAAAGAGGTCTTGAAATACAGCAGGACAATATGGATAAATATTCAACAGACCCTAGGGTTGTTGATGATTTGTTAGAGCAGGTTGAATATCGATTTGACCGCAACGATAAAACAGGAAAATATCAAGGGCTAAATGAAAAAGAAAAGAAACTAAGATGGCAAATTATATATGACAAATTCAATCATGATTGCAAAATGTGGCACTATGTAAAGGATAAACGACCTGCATACATTGATTCCACAAAAGATGTTGTCAACTGGATTTTAACATTAGATTTTAGCTTTCTTGAGTATGATAAGTATAAGCAATACAAAGACACAAATAACAAAATTAGCATTTGTTTGCACCCCAATGAATTTATCTCAATGCTGCAATTTTGGGTTCCCAGAACAGAAAAATTTGAAAATGCCATTTTAGGCAATTTCAGATTACCTTTCCTATTCAAAGAAGTTGATAGCGAATCTGAAAAAGTAAGTCTTGCGATTTTACGTGCAATTTCCCAGTATGATGATAGCGAAAAATTTACTAGCGAACTTGTTACAGAAATTCTAACTAATAAGGCTTTACGACAAAAGATAAAAGTCAGCAATACCGTAGAAGAAAATGCTACACTAATTAAAGAAGAAATATTTAAAAAATATGAAGCAACTAAACTACTATTTAATCAAGAGAAAGAGAAAAAGGAAAGTTTGTCAGAAGAATTAAATATAGTTAAAAATGAAATTGGAACATTAAATAAAAAGATTGATGAACTTCATGAAAAGACAAATAAAAAAATAGAGAAAGAGCTAGAATTAGTACGTAAATCGAAAATTCAAGAACTTAATAGTAAAAAGGATGCTTTAAATATTAAAATCGAACAAAACAAAATTCGACTTTCTGACTTTGCAGGACAAATAATCAGAGCTGATACCGAATATGCAGGAGCTATTAAAACATTAGGTTCTTTCATCAAAGCTTCATTCATTGGTCAAACCAAATACAATTCTAGCCTGAAAGACAAAATTCATCGTAAATACTATGAATATGAGAAATACCAAAAATTGAAAGATGAGTTATCCACATTGTCAAAAGAGTTTGATGATTTAATAATCCCTAAAATTGATGAGAAGATAATTATCTATTGCGAAAACCAAAACTCAACTTTCTTTAACAGTCTCAATTTTCAAAACATTCATTTTATTCCAGAGAATAACAGCAATGGAGTATTCATTAAAACAGTCGCAAATACCACTCATTTTGGTTTAAGAGATAGGGATTTTCTTACAGATAATGAAATACATTTAGAAAATTTAA
>JAZDMK010000094.1:0-6981 GCA_043800975.1 Bacteroidota bacterium
GAAGTCAGGAATGGAAAGCTTTCGCACAAATCATTCCCTTCTGGTAGTTGGATGCCCGATGACAGATGCTGGAAATTGCCGTATGAAGGGGTCAGAAGACAGAAGCGCGAAGTCAGGAATGGAAAGCTTTCGCTCAAATCATCCCCTTCTGGTAGTTGGATGCCCGATGATCGATGCTGGATATGGCCGTATGCAGGGGTCAGAAGACAGAAGCGCGAAGTCAGAAATGGAAAGCTTTCGCACAAATCATCCCCTTCTGGTAGTTGGGTGCCTGATTTGCCAGTCCCGTAAGGACGAACTATCGGCAAAAGTAACTATAAAGAGTATGCAAGTGCCATCAGCACGACCTATTCATGTAAGATGCCGGCATCACCCTTCAGTAGCGGATAGAAAAATGAACCCATTAGGATGAAAGTAATTCAGGATAAAAAATATTATACCATCACCGAAGTAGCGGCAATGCTAAATGTGAACGCATCGAAGATACGCTTCTGGGAAACGGAATTTGATATTCTGAAACCAAAAAAAAATAAAAAAGGAGATCGTTTTTTTGATGAAGTGAATATTGAAAATCTGCAACTGATATATTATTTATTAAAAATACGACGCTTCACCATTGAAGGTGCAAAAAAGAAAATCAAAGACGATATCAAGGGAATACGCGAGGAACAGGCAATGCGGGAATCGTTACTGAAGATGAAAAGTTTTCTGGAAGAACTGGAAGAAGCGCTTTAGATTTTAGATTTCTGAACAAGGATTTGCGATTTTTGAAGTGGAATACAATTTGACCGAAGTCCGAAATGAAAAGATAATTTTTAGGTTAGACATTAAATTTTCAATAAATAAATTTGAATACCAAATTCAAACCCATCTAATGAAAACATTTCTCATACTGCCCGCACTGCTGATTTGCATGAGTTCATCTGCACAGAGATTCATGAACCGCGAATATGTAAATCCTTATGCAGAAAAAATAAAATCCATCGGCATTATTGAGTTTGACGGTCTGCTGAAATATGTTGCTGATGAAGGAAAGTGTGCGCCCTCTTATGAATATTGCTTCACCATTGAAAATTTGTATCAGGGTAGTTACAAAGGGAAAGACATATTGTTTACGTGTTATACCGGATTTTCAAGAATATTAAATCAGATTTTTGAATGCTCATACGACGGCAGCACTCCGCGCCAGCCTGTCGGCGCTTACCTTGCTTGCAAACCGGCGCGGGCAAGGATTGTGTTGCTTACCCGAAATGATCCTATGGATGGAACGTCTTATTTTATTCAAAAAGTGAGAAGGTTTGAATGAGAAATCAAACATAGTGTAAATCTGTATTTGACAATATCAAGAATTTATTATCCTTTCATACTTTAGCGCAGGCAATATTTTTTTTATCTTTGCCAATCAATTGTTCCTTCTGTCCTGTCGCTGTTCTCCTTGATTTGAGGATGGAGGAAAGTCCGGACAACACAGAGCGCCATACTTCCTAACGGGAAGGCACCATGCGGGAAACGGCATGGCGACAGAAAGTGCCACAGAAAATTACCGCCATCTTTCGGGATGGTAAGGGTGAAAACGTGAGGTAAGAGCTCACGCGCATGCATGGCAACATACGTGCGGGGTAAACCTTATGGGTTGAAAGGCCAAATAAACCCCGGCTGCGAAGCTGCTCGCTTCCCGGAGCAATCCCCCGGGGAGGGTAGGCTGATAGAGCTCAGCGGTGACGCTGAGCCCAGACAAATGACAGGAAGTCGCCGAAAGGCGTAGACAGAATCCGGCTTATAAGATGAAGCAATTGTAACATGAAGGCCGCGCTTTGCGCGGCCTTCGCCTTTTTAACTACTTTGCATATTTTGAAAACAATTTCTTTATGCAACTTAGTGCCTTATGACTAATTTATTGTTTTTATAACTATGTGTTCTATGTTGCATTTTCTATTGTGGACTATGTGTTTAAAATGACTTTCACTTTTATTTTTTATTGACACATTTTTAAAATCCAATTCAGGTATTACTTCTTTTGTAAAAACAATTCCAACTTACTTATCTTTCTGTTTGTCTGTTTTTTAAGACTATAGAAAAATTGCATAATGTTAATTTCCCTGTTATTAAATGCAGTTTACATTTCGTTTTGCATTGAACCGGCCTCGGTAACTTTGCAGGATATTGCGGAATCTTATGAGAAAAAAAATCACCCTCTGCCTCTTTTTGTTTGCATGCGCCACACTTAGCGTCTATGCACAGAAACCGGCAGTGTATGACCAACCCATCGTTTCATACTCTACGGCATGGGACCTTTTTAATAAACAAAAATACGGACAAGCACTGGAAAGCTTCGACAATCTTGCCAAAGCGGTGAGCACACCCGAATACTACCGCACGCTTTCGCAGTATTATGCTGCCGTATCAGCACTGGAGTTGTACCATCCGGATGCAGAAATGCGCCTGAAAGAATTCATCAGACTCAATCCTTCCAGCCCGCTTGCAAACCGTGCTTCCTTTCAGCTGGGTCGTCATTTCTTCCGCAAAAAAAGATATGGCGAAGTGATCAAAGCCATGGCGAAAGTCCCAACCTATGAGCTGACCGATGAAGAAACCGATGAATATAATTTCACATTGGGCTATAGTTATTTTGTTCGCGATAGTCTTGATAAAGCGAAACTGTTACTCGCTGATGTAAAAGATGGCGAAACAAAATTTGCAGCACCGGCAACTTACTGCTTCGGTCATATTGCTTACATGCAGAAAAATTATGAAACCGCTTTACAACATTTTGAAAAACTGAAAACCGATGAAGCCTTCGGACAAGTAGTGCCTTATTACATCGTTCAGATTTTTTATCTGCAGGGAAAATACAACGATGTAATTTCGTATGCTCCCTCTCTTTTTGATTCAGCCAACGTAAAGCGCGCACCGGATATTGCACGAATTCTCGGTGAATCCTGTTACAGAACACTCGATTTCAAACAGGCTGCTCAATGGCTGGAATATTATGTCAGCAAAACAACAGCACAGATTTCACGCGAAGAAAACTATGAACTTGCCATGTCGTATTACCAGACGAATGTGTATAACAAGGCCATTTCCTTTTTCTCAAAAACTTTAACGCCGGAAGATTCCATGGCACAAAACAGCTGGTATCTGATGGCCGACTGTTACATCAAATCCTCACAAAAAAGTTATGCGCGCAATGCATTTCTTTCGGCATCCAAAATGAATTTTGATGCCCTGATTAAAGAAGATGCTTTGTTCAATTATGCAAAACTTTCCTATGAGCTTGCGCTGAATCCATATAACGAAGCTATCTCAGCGTTTCAGGAATATATTGCAAAATATCCTAAATCATCGCGCCTGAATGAAGCGTATGAATATCTGCTGAACATCCTCATGTCGACCAAAAATTACAAAGACGCACTGGCAACGCTCGAGGAAATGAAAAATCGCAACGAACGATTTAACGCAGCTTTCCAACATGTGGCTTATTATCGTGGCGTAGAATTATTCAACGATGGAAAAATGACAGAAGCCTCTTCTCTTTTTTCTAAAGCCATGAAGTTTCCTTATGACAAGTACGTTTCGGCAAATTGCAAATACTGGATTGCTGAATCCTATTTTAACCAAGGCTTGTACGACTCCGCTGCAACATCCTACAGAGCTTTCTATGCATCACCTGGCGCTGTAAGTCTTGCGCATTACAACACAGCTAACTACAGCATAGGTTATTGCAGTTTTAAGAAAAAAGATTATTCATCTGCAGGAATTGCATTTCGTAAATTTTTAAAAGAAAAAACAAATGAAGATTCAAAAATTGTTGCAGATGCAAACCTGCGCGCCGGCGATTGCTACTACATGCAGAAGGATCATAATTCTGCCGTTGAATACTATGATGCAGCTATTAAATTAAGTTCTGTTGATAAAGACTATGCACTGTATCAAAAAGGAATGGCGCTGGGCTTACTGGGTAAACACAAAGACAAAATCAACGTTCTTCTTTCATTAGTTGAACTTCCACAGCGCTCCGTGTATGACGCACCTGCCAAATATGAAATCGGAAGAACCTATCAAATCCTTGATAATTCTGATAAATCGGTAGAATATTTCCAGAAAGTTGTGGATGAATATCCGCAGAGTGCATTCGTTAAATCTGCATTACTGCATATCGGACAGGTTTATTTTAATGAAGACAAACACGAAGCAGCATTAAAAACCCTAAAAGAACTTGTTGAAAAATATCCCGCCACCGATGATTCAAGACAGGCACTGGAAACCATAAAAAATATTTATGTAGATCTAAATAAAGCTGAAGATTTCTTTGTGTATGTAAAAGGTCTTTCCTTCGCTAACATTGATGTTGCAGCACAAGATTCCATCACTTATCAGGCAACTGAAAAACAATATATGGATGGAAACTGCGAAGCATCGATTGTTGGCTTTGCAGGATATATCGAAAAATTTCCGAAAGGATATTTCATTACCAATTCGAATTTCTACAAAGCAGAATGCGAATACAACAAAGGCAATTTACAGGAAGCTCTAGTAGGTTATGGCTTCGTGGCCAACCAGCCCAAAAATAATTTCACGGAATCGGCTCTTGTAAAATCAGCGCAGATCAGCATGAAGTTAAAAAACTATTCAAATGCGCTGGTGCATTATACCAAACTTGAGAAAGATGCGGATTACAAAGAAAATATTCTGGATGCTCAGATCGGAATCATGCGTTGTCAGTATGGCTTAGAAAAATGGAATGAAGCCGTAATTGCATCAAGAAATTTATTGCAGACAGAAAAACTTTCCACAGAGCTCAGGGCAGAAGCAGAGATGACAATCGGAAATTGTTATTACAAAATGGACAGCCTCGCAAAAGCCATCGGACAATATCAGTTTGTTGCACGTACTGCCAGAAATGAGGCATCGGCTGAAGCAAAGTATAACATCGCACAGATTTTTTATAAACAGCAATTGTATGAAGAATCGGAGAAAGCTGTGTTTGAATTAATCAATCAGGTTCCTTCGTACGATATTTGGATCGCACGCGGATTTATTTTGCTGGCCGATTTATACGAAGTGCGTGGTAATCTTCCGCAGGCCAAAGCAACTTTAAACAGTATCATTGATAATTACGACGGACCTGAGTTGGTTCAGATCGCTCAGGAGAAACTCAATAAAATTCTTTTGAAGGAGAAAGAAGCCGATCAGAAGAAAGTAATTGAAATACTACAACCGGAGATCAAACTGGGGCCTGAGGATCCGGGCATTCTCAATTCTGAAAAATCAAACGAGGGAGGAAACAACTAATGAGAAAATTAACAACCACCCCCAAAGTTATTGCAGCAGCTATTTTAATTTTTACTGCATGCAATGTCTATAGCCAAGTATCTCCAATAATTATTGATAACATCCGGCTATATGATCCTTCAGTAAAAGATTCCAGAAAAGTTTCCTTCAATCCAAAATTAGATGATTCGCTGCGCATAGTTCCACAGATGAATTACATAATTTACCCGAAGAAAGTGGAAACAGCCTACACACCGGAATCTATCAAGCCGGCAAAAATAAGTGGAATGCCGTTGCCCAAGCTATATAAAAGTTTGTTTAAAGCGGGCATTGGCACTTACACAACGCCGTTATTTGAATTCAGCATGAACACGCTTCGTTCTTCGAAACAATCGATGGGTGTGGATTTTCATCATCTTTCTTCTTCTGCAACCATGAAGAACAAAGGGTATAGCGGTTACAGCGAAAATAATATCAAGCTGCATGCTTCCCGTTTTCTGGATAAAAGTGTGATGAATGCCGGTATGAATTTCAACCGCGACGTCGTTCATTATTATGGTTATGATGCTGTGATGTATCCGGAAATAAAAAAGGATTCTACCCGTCAGCGCTATTCCAGAGTGGCTGCCCATATTGGTTTTAACAGTAACCTGCCTGATACAAACCGATTCCGTTACTCCACAAATTTTGGATTCAGGAATACTTCCAATCTTGAAAATACCAGCGAAAACAACATTTCGCTGAACGGAAATATTTCCAAAGGTGTGAACTGGCTCGACAAAGTGAAGGGCGAACAATTCAACCTCGGGCTGGATGTTAATTTTTATTCATTGAATGATACATCTGCAAAGACAATGAATTCAGCTATTGCAGCACTCTATCCTACGCTAACTTTGGGACTCAAAGACGTGAAAGTAACGGGTGGCTTGCGCGGAAACATTTCTGCCGACAGTTCTTCTGAGATGAAAGTATTCCCGGTGCTTGATGTTGCAGTTCATGTTGCAGGAAATATTGTAATCCTGTACGGCGGACTGGACGGAGGTTTTAAGCGTTATACATTTGATGAACTCACGGCAGAAAATCCATTCTGCAATGCAGTTCCGGCAGCCCGAACCAGTTCTCAGAAGATGGGATTTCACGCTGGCTTCCGTGGTTTACTTGCAACAAATATTTCATTCGATCTGCGCATCACCAATGCCGAATGGAACGCCATGCCATTCTTTGTAACGGATACATCTGTATCGCTGCAAAATAAATTTTCAGTAATCTATGATAAAGTGAACATGATGCGCTTCCATGCGGAACTTCTCTATCATCAGTGGGAAAAATTCAGTGTGCTTGCTTATGCTGATTATGACACTTACAAAATGGACAGTGAGTTGTTTCCCTGGATGAGGCCGGATATTACAGCGGGTGTAAATTTCCGCTACAACCTGAAAGATAAAATCCTTGCCAGGCTGAATGTTGCTTATGTAGGAGAAAGAAAAGCCAAAACATTCGGCGCTTTTGGAGCGGCCAACGATCATTATCTGAAAATCAATCCATACATGGAACTGAGTTTGGGTCTGGAATACAGGTATTCCAAGATTCTGTCATTCTTCCTGTCCGGAAACAACCTTACCGGAAACCGCTACTACCAATGGAATTACTATCCATCGCAGCGTTTTTCCATACTGGGTGGTCTAACTTATGCTCTTTAATCTGCCTAAG
>JAZDMK010000003.1:0-10110 GCA_043800975.1 Bacteroidota bacterium
TTTCGGTCAAGCTCTTCTACTTTTCGCTTTTTGAACTCTTCTCCGAAAAAACGATTTCTTCGTTGAATTAAACTCATCTTGTAGTTTTTCCTTTGTGCCATGTTAACCTCCTTTTTTGGTCAACATTATTGGACAAAGACAGGTTAGGTGAATAGTTCTTTATATTATTTTTCTGATTACTCTTGCCTGCGGCAAGCAGGGATCCGCCACAGCGGAAGCCGTAAATACTGGGCAGAAGACAGGATGAAAGTTGTTGCTGTAGCAGTAGTAGTAGCAGTAGCGATTCGCGGCGGTGGATCAATTGACTTAGAAACTTAATAACCTTGCTAACATAGTAACTCAATAACTCAATAACCTAATAACTCAATAACTTAATAACTACTACCCTTTAAATGGTTCAACCCTGCCGTTCATAAACCCAATCCTACCGTTGGTGAGTTAGCTGTTTTTATGATTTTGAAATGAATGTAGTATTGCATGATTTTTAATAAAGCGGATGCCGAAAAGCTTGGAAAGAGTAGGCGGGATTTAAATGTTCTAACTATGAAAAAACTATTTTTAGGCACATTGTTATTTGCTTTTTGCATGCTGAATGCAAGGGCCGATAATGACAAGCCGGATGCTAATGCAGGCTTTTCAACGCCTGTGGGATTCTGGGAAAACAACGGCCAGATAAAAGATGAAAAGGGTCGTCAGCGACCGGATGTTCTCTATGTTTGTAATATGGGAGGAATGAAAATTGCCCTGATGAAAGATGGTTTCATGTATGATGTTTATGAGGTCAGCGAGCATAAATCGAGCGCGCAAAATGACCCTGAAAGTGGCAAGGTCGACATTAAAGGTCATGCAATTAAAGTGAGTTTTCTGAATGCCAGTGATGCTGTTAGTGTTATCCCTGAGGGAAAAAGCAGTGATTTCACAATTTACAGTTATCTGGATAATACGGAAGGAATAAAAGCTTTTCGTTACAATAAAGTTACGTACAAAAATGTTTACAGAGGCATTGACTTAGTTTTTACGGTCAACCCGAAAAAGGGAGCAAAGAATCCTGTGAAGTTTGATTATGTAATCAATCAGGGTGCAGATATCAATGATATTAAACTGAAGTACGAAGGTGCAAAAGCAATCAGTGTAAACAAAAATAATGAGCTGGTGCTTTCCACTATTTTTGGTGATTTGCTTGAAACTATTCCTCTTTCATACAATGGCTCAACAAGCAAAACTGTTGATGTGAACTATAATCTGGATGGTAATGTAGTTTCACTTATTGCCGGGAAGACAGATAAAAATCAGAAACTAGTTGTGGATCCTGTGCCTGAAAGAGCGTGGGGAACTTATTATGGTGGTAATGGTTATGATGAAATCACATCAGTAACTGAAGATATAATGAATGGATCTACTGATGATGTTTATGTGGGTGGAAACACTACTACTATTGAACATTTTGTGATTTCTACATTTTCTGATTATACCTTAACTGGCTCAAAACTTGCTTTTGTGGCATGTTTTAGTATAGATGGGGACCGGCAATGGGGTAATGTATTTGGAGGTTCTACTTTGCCGGGTGGTAATAATGCTACACAATGTAATAAAGTCGTTGCATATGGAGGAAATTTATATTTAGGGGGATGGATACAGGTGACCTCTGGAAGTATTACAGCGAGTGGTTTTCAGACTGTTTATGGCTCAGCTCTTGGTGTTACCTCTAGGGATGGTCTAGTCGTTATGTTTAAAAACTCAGGCACTGTTGATACATGGACTTATTATGGTGGAACAGGTAGCGATATCGTAAACGATATGACAATTTCAGGGACAAGCTTGTATATATGTGGAGTTACAACTTCAAATACTCCGGGATCAATATCAACCACAGGAGTATTTCAACAAAATAAAAGTGGTGGACAGGACGGATTTGTTGCTTGTTTGGCAAGTAATCTGACTTCAAGAACATGGGGTTCGTATTTCGGAGGTTCAAATACAGATTATATAAATGCAATTTCATTGGGCAATACTATACCTATAAATATCTACATTGCAGGAAGCTCTAACAGCACGGGTCTCGGTACAACTGGCGCTTTTCAGATGAATCTGGCTGGTAGTGAAGATGGTATTATTGCCAGAATTAACAGTACTGGCAGTGCCTTGTTGAATTGCTCATATTTTGGCGGCTTGGGTATTGATAAAATTAAAGATATGGATTTTGCTTCTGTGAACTTAGAAGGAAGAATTTATGTTGCAGGACTGACGTACAGCAGTAACTTTCCTGCAACGAATGGAACTACTCTTCAGGGGACTAATGATGGATTTGTTGGAATATTTAATAGTTCGCTTGGTAGTTTATCGCATTGCAGTTATATCGGCGGTTCGGGTAATGAAGATATTTTTGCAATTGATGCTACTAGCAGAGGAAGATATCTCTTTTCCGGCTTTACCTCTTCAACAAGCGGGTTTGAGCATGATACATGGAGCCCAGATCCTCCATCAACATATCAGGGTGGTTTAAGTGATGCTTTTTTTGCGCTTTATGAACCGGATAATACTGTAAGTACATGCAGTTATTATGGTTCAAATGGTGACGATATGGCAACTGATATTAGATTCAGTAGCAAGAGTTCTAATTATTTATATGTTGTAGGAAACACTACTGGAGATAATGATGCCTTTGGTAGTCCAGGATCTTTTCAGCCTACATTTGCGTATGGGGGAAAAGATGGCTTTATCGCAAAATTCAGACATAATACAATTGACGTAAGCAGCATTTGTTATGAATATTTTGCAGAAGTTTTAGCTGGGTATTCTTATCAATGGGCAGAACTCATTAGCGGTACCTGGGTCTCGATTGCAGGCGCAACAAATTCTAGTTTTTCACCTGATCATGGTGGAATTTATCATGTAACAGCTACTGGTATAGGGTTGCCTGTATTAGTTTCAACGAATATTAATGTAACGGTATTGCCAATTATTGTCCCTGTTACTTGTCAAACAATCACTTTCCCGACGAACTGTTTATATACTGCCAACCCTTCAGGTGGAACACTGCCCTATTCTTATTTATGGACTGGGGGTGCAATAACTCAGTCAAGGTATGGATCATGTACAAGCGGTTATACTGTAACAGTTACAGATGCATTGGGTTGCCAGGAACATGGCCATACCCCAGCCTGTGGTTTGTTTAAAATTGCAGGTGAAGAAGATAGCCCCATGAAAACAGCCGGCATCAATATTTACCCCAACCCAACCTCAGGTAAGTTTGCTATCGATTTCTCATTCGAAACTACTTCTTCAACAAGCATGATCGTTTTCAATATGCTGGGTGAAACAATATTCGAAAAAACCGGTGAACTTCCCAAAGAGATTGATCTTACAGGAAAGCCACAGGGTATCTACATGATTAAAGTGGTAGACGGTGAAAATGTTTACTTCAAAAAACTGATAAAGAATTAAGTTCTTCTTTAGTATTTGTTTGAAAAAAAAGCCGCTCACGAGCGGCTTTTTTTGTACCCCGTCTTTTTCATTTCTGTCTGAGTTCAGAACTGTAAAAAAAATCCTGTATACATACAATATTTAGGCAGATTCCATCGTTTTTATGTAAAATTCCATCATGATCTGCTGTGTTTCCCATAGCAACTTTCGTAATGACTGCAGGCAATGCCGAATATTATTCAGTTGTTCGGGCATAAGCTGTAATATATACAGCATGGCTTGTAGCAAATTCGTAACATTCTTTAATATGTTCGTGATTTGTTACAAAATGTTCCGGAAATATTGCAAGCGTTGCGGGAATTATTTTAAAAAGTTCGGAAGAAACGATAAAAAGTCCGGGAAAAGATACAGAAGATTCCGGAACAGATATAGCATCTTCCGGAAAAGCTACAGCCAAACGGGCAGGGGCAGCAGCTTTATGACCTGTTCATAAAAGTACCGGATAAAAATTAATCTAAAAATGAGTACAACATGAGACGATTGAAAGTATCCTTCACCTATCTGAAACTGCCGCGTATCGAAAAGATCGAGTTCGGCCGTAATGTAGTTATTAAGATGAATGATAATGAAAATTTCCAATCTCCGGATGTTCCGCTTGTGGAAATGACTCAGGTGAACGATGCGTTGGAAGCTGCGGTGATAGACTCCTTTGGGGGAGGAAAGCTACAATACTCCAATGCCGTGATAGCTGAGAGGGAATGGAATAAGAAATGCCGACTACTCGGAATTTATGTGGAGCGAATCTGCGACGGGATGAATCAAAAATCCTGTCATCCGGATTTAACACAACGCGACGGCCCGAGCGTAAGGGCAGGATGGATCTTTGTGTGAAACAGGGCACCCATTCCGGGACGGTAATACTCACACATGTTTTGCTTGAACGTCACAGTGCATGGCTTTGGCAATATTGCGCCGATCCGCTGCCTGCAGACGATAAAGGATGGACATGGGCCGGTGGATCACTTCGGGCAAGATATGAAATCAAAGGTCTGGAGCCTGATAAACGTTACTGGTTCCGCGCATGTATGGTTACATCTCAGGGGATGCAGGGCTGGGGCATGCCTATGATGCTGCGGGTTTAGTGGCTTAATAAAAAAATGAAATAAAAAAATTATTTTCCGAAATACGACTGTTGCGTTGGGAAGCAGGAGTTGTTGTTATAACCGAAAGGGGAGTGCCCGTTCGAGAAATTTAATTCAATACCAATCGAAGATTTTTCAGATAATTTGTAATCCACACCCAAGGCAGCTCCTTTTACATTCTTGTCAAAAGCATTGTTATTGTTATCCGGATTTCCGAATGTGTTCACCTGCGTGTAGGCTGCTCCGCTGAGGGTAATGCGGTCGTTCAGCTTGTATTTGCCGCCGGCATATACAAAAGAAGATGTGTAATTGGAAGCAAAAGGTTTTGTCTGTAAATCTTTATTTCCGGCAAAGGATGAATGAAAATTTGTATTCACAATGGCAAAGCCTGCAACCAGTGTAAATTTTTTGTTGAGCGAATAATTCATTTCCGGTGCAACGTATGTGTTCATCGCAGAGAAACCGGAACCGGCCATAAAGCTTGAACCAGCAGTAAAATGAAATGAATAGGGGTTTGGTGCCACTTTGTTTTTAGTTGAATCATTTACCTGCGCATGGGCAGAGATTGCTAAAAACAACATCGGAATAACGGAAAGAAGAATCAATTTTTTCATATCGATGAAATTTGATTAGGTCAAAGATACAACAATTAAATCAATCATGAATGAGCCGGTCAAATACGATTAACGAATAACGGACAACGGTTAACGAAAAAAACCTGCCTTAGCAGGTTTTTTTCATAATGAGCCACTCATGGGAATTCCCTTCTCTTTTTCTGGCGCAAAAGAGCCGGGCCGGAAACCCACGACGATTGCGCAACTCGTAATGAGCATCTCAACTTAGTAACTGATAACTTAATAACTAATAACTAAAAAACCTGCCTTAGCAGGTTTTTTTCATAATGAGCCACTCATGGGAATTGAACCCACGACCTGCTCATTACGAGTGAGCTGCTCTACCGCTGAGCTAAAGTGGCTTCAAAAGAAGAAGTCGGGATGATTGGACTCGAACCAACGGCCTCCACGTCCCGAACGTGGCACGCTACCAACTGCGCTACATCCCGATTCGCTTAATGCGAAGGTGCGCAAAAGTACAAAATATTTTATTCGAACGAAACCTTTTTCTGAATCTCATGTTTTTCGCCCAGCAACTCTTTGGTATCGCTGTAAAACAGCTTCATGTTTTCCTTGTCAGTATAAGGAAGCTTCTTCATCAGTGTAGTGTCCTGCAGAAAATTCCATACGGGAATGATTTCGTATTTCATCGGATAAGCTTGTTTATAAACCCATACCGGAATATAACCCCAGCTTTCGATGTTGGTTTTTCCGCTGTTTCTGTTTTTTGTAATGTGCGCAACAGCCATGATGCCGCCGTTTTTATATCGGTCGCGCTGGTTTGATACAAAATTAACAACCGAATAAAAAACTAATTTACGTGCATTGGTGTCTGCAGCAAATTCAAGCGCAGGCTGAACTACATGCGGGTGAGATCCGAAGATTAAATTTACACCATGATCAAAACAAAAGGCTGCAACCTGCGACTGCGTTCTGTGTTGGGTGCGTTCATATTCCACTCCCCAGTGAAAAGTAGCAACTACCATATCGGGTTTCTGAAGCCGGGCACGATAAATTTCACTGCGTATCTGTGTCGTGTCAATGAAACTTACGGTATTGGGTTTTGAAGGAGGGATGCCGTTTGTGCTGTATGTGTAATTGATAAATGCAATTTTAATTCCATTGATATCTTTGATTTGCACACAGTTTTCCTTATAGTCTGCAGAATCTTTATAGGTGCCGATGTGATCCATCTTGGCGCTGTCCATCACACGAAGTGTGCGCTCAAGGCCGCTTTTGCCACGATCGCAGCAATGATTATTGGCTGTCAGCAAAAGATCGTATCCTGTTTTTTTTAATTCATAGGCAAGATTGTCCGGACAACTGAACTGCGGATAACCGCTGTAAGGCTGGCCGTCGAGCGTTGTTTCAAAATTGGCGATGGCAAAATCGGCAGAAGTAATAAAAGGTTTTATGTAACGAAAGCAGGGCGCGTAGTTATATGTTTTCAAGGAATCATCCCACGATGCCGTGATCTGCGGCATGTGTTGCATGACATCACCGCAAAAAATAATTTCAGCATGAATGATGGAATCGGTTTTAACATTTTTGGAAATGGTTGCTGCCTGCGGCTTTTCGCTGCATGAATAAAATGAAAGACCAATCGGAATCAAAGCGACAAGCGATATGGCTAATAAAGTACGTTGAAGAGTATTCATAGTTTGGTGGAAAATTTAAATAAAAATACAAAAAAATCAATTGTTAATTTTAAAGGAAATAAAATTATGCTATTCCACGTGTCTTTCTGATTCTGTCATAAGCATCACTCAGCTTCTGAAATTTCTCTTTGGCTGCTTCCTGGTGCTCAGGTCCCAGATTGCTTACTTTGTCGGGGTGATAAACAAGCGCAAGGCGACGGTATGCTTTTTTAATTTCCTCATCGGTTGCACTTTGTTCCACTTCCAGAATTTTATAAGCATCATCTGCTGACTTAACAAACATAGCATGTATGGATTCGAAATCAGCAGCTGAAATGGCAAGCTGGCGGGCAATGTACTGAAGCGTTTGAAGCACTCTGCTTTCAGGATTGCCAGCTGCAGTTCCAACTCCAAATAAATATTGAAGAAGCAGAAGACGCGAGTGATAATCCATGTGTGTGCGGATTTGCATGCACACTTCACTCAGTGGAATTTCTTTTTCCAGAATGCGTTTGAGAAGCATCATATATTGCTTTGTCTTCTCAACACCAAATTGACGGATATAAAATGACTTTACATAATCAAGTTCCGACTTCATGATCTTTCCGTCGGCTTTCATGACTGCGGCAGTAAGCATGAGCAGACTACCTGCAAAGTCGTTGGTGCCAGGACCCGAATAAGGGATATCGCCCTTTTGAACTCTTATGGATGCGTTGTCAATAAAGGCACCCAGAGCAAAGCCAAGCACAGCGCCAATAGGACCGCCCAGAAACCAGCCAAGAATAGCACCGATGAATTTCGCGATTTTCAAAAATGAAATTTTTGCAAAGGTAAAAAAAGGATGGTCGGAGAAATCAATGTATATTGATCATTGTTGATTTGCATAAAAATTTCGAAAATCAATGAGTAGCGTGTTTAGAAACTGCTCGGGAGGCAGTTCACTGGTTATGCCCAGCTTTTTTTCAAAATTCTCTTTCGACGATTTCATTATTCTTGCAGTGAGAGCCCAGTCAACAGATTTGTTGCAGAAATGTATAATGTCAAGGATAAGGGTAATGTCCTGATCAGACAGATGACGTGATTCCGAAATAGTAGGAACATATTGTTCATTGACAGAAGGAGGCAGAGGTGCCATGGGAACAAACCAGTTCTGATTTTTTTTTATGATCGTTGTTTTTGCAACAATATCCCCTAGTCGCTGTCCTCTGGCATTAAGAAAGATGGTTACTATGGCTAGGGATCCAAGTGTAGCTAAAATATCGATAATCCGGAAAACCCAGCGTGTGAAGAATTGAAACCCACCGGGTCTGCTTCCATCCAGCATAACTACACCGGTCTTTAACAGTTTCTTTCCAGGAGTCTGTCCGTTCCAGAAAAATTCAAAAACAAAAGAATAAACATATACAGGAAAGAAAAGGAAAAAGACGAAAGGGCCTTTTAAGACGGATGAAAATACAGTCAGGCAAATCATAACCCATGCAAACTTGATCGTAATGTCAAACAATTCGGCAAGCACGCGGTCGGCAATGCTGGCCAGTTCATGTTCTATCTCAACATTCTGAGAAGTAATAATTTTTATTTTTGACATACCCTTGTTTAAAATCTGCAATAAAAATAGATTATTTTTTTTGAATATTAAAAACCATTCCTATATTTGAATCTTACTTTATCACTTGAAGGAAATTACATTTAATAACAGGAACCGCGAAAGATGGGTTGAATATGAGAAGGCGCTGTCCGGAAAAACGGCACTTTCTCCTGATCAGACAGGGGATATGTATATTCAGGTCACGGATGACCTTGCCTTTTCAAAAACTTTTTTCCCTGAAGGGCACACAACCCGTTACCTGAATTCCCTTGCATCCCGTTTTCATTTAAAAGTGTACGCCAAAAAAAAAGAGAAAGGAAGTAAGCTGCTTCGCTTTTGGGCTGTTGACCTCCCTTTGTTATTTTATAAAACAAGAAAAGAACTGATTTTGTCCAGCGTTATTTTTTTTGTTGCTTTGCTGATTGGAATTCTTTCTGCAACTAATGATGAAAGGTTCATTCGTTCGGTGCTGGGTGATGAATATGTTAATAGGACGCTTCATAACATAGCAACCGGAAATCCCCTTGCAGTATATCAAACCATGGGTGAATGGGAGATGTTTTTTTCAATCGCTTTTAACAACATCTATGTGATGTTTCTCGTTTTTTTTGTTTGGCGTGATTTTATCGCTGGGTACAATGTTTCAGTTGTTGCGCAATGGGGTGATGATAGGAGCATTTCACACTTTGTTTTTCCAGCATGGGCTGCTTGCCGATTCCCTGCTCACTGTATGGCTCCATGGTACGATTGAAATTATTTGTCTGATTTGCGCCGGCATGGCAGGTCTGCGTTTCGGAAAAGGGCTTTTGTTTCCGGGAACCTATTTAAGAAAGGATTCTTTTGTTAAAAATGCTGGCGAGGGAATGAAAATTATTCTCGGAATTGTTCCGTTAATAATTCTTGCAGCCTTTATTGAAAGCTTTATTACCCGGCATACCGATATGCCATTGCTTCTTAATCTTATGATAATTCTTGTATCATTTGCTTTTATGTTTTTTTACCTGATCATATATCCTGAAATCCTTCACAATAAAACCAAGCCTGCAAATCAATTCTGATGATTAATAAACACAATCTTTTAAAAAGACGCGATTTCAGTCAGCTTTTTTCTCTGACCTTTGATTTGTTCCGGGAAGAATTTAAAACTTTCTTCAAAGCCCTGTTATTGCTGGCAAGTATTTATCTTATCATTGATATTCTTACCCGGTATTCATTTAATGTGTCTCTTGATTCACCCTATCCAGTCAATACACGAGGAAATTCTTTTGATGTTTGGGTTTTTATTTTTGTTATTCTGCTAAAACTGATAACGCAGATTCTTTGTTCCTGTGTTATGTTTACTTTTTTAACATTATACATGCAAAAACCATCTGCGGAAATAAGGTACACTGAAATACTGAGACGTTCCTTTTTTGTTTTACTGAAAATATTTGCATACAATTTTATTTTCTGGTTTTCTGTCGGAATCATGATCACTATTGTTGTCATTCTGATTGTGGTTTTTAAATCGTTGTTTTTTGGTGTACTTTTCGGCATGGGTGCTGCAGCCATGATGATGTATCTTTATGTAATTTTTCTGATGGGTGGTCCGGCTATTGTGCATGAAGAGATAAATGTAATTGATGCTGTGGGCAGAAGCGGAAATCTGGTGAGGGGAAGTAAGTGGTTAGCATTGGGAACTCATGTTGTAATGGTTCTTATCACCG
>JAZDMK010000123.1:0-2618 GCA_043800975.1 Bacteroidota bacterium
CAGTAAAAGTTGAGGATGTTGACGTATTTCTTGCAATAAGGTGAGCCCTCACATTAACATTCGAGTCTGTCAGGATACCAGGAAGATTAAATGTGAACTGGTATGTTTTGGTCAGGTCAAAATATTCACCATACCACTCCCTGCCAGATAGAATAAGATTGGATGAATCTTTTTCATGAAAAGTATAATCCTGAAAAGAGTTTAAAACCACATCAGGCGTGACTGAAAGCGAAGTCTGCTGCTGAATGCGTTTTCCGGGGCCTTTGTCATAGGTAAGGTAATAACAGGCAACATCAGAGTAATAATTATAGGTATGTGCGAATAGTTTTTTTACATTGTCGTACCACCTGCAATGAGGCGATTGCCCATAAAACAAAATGTAATCCGATTGATCAAAAACACCATCCGATTCACCAGCAACATAGATAGAATTTTCCTGAAGATCATCGTAAAAAAAGCCGGAATTATTTTCTGGAAGAATGGCACCGCCATTTCCATAGATTCTAAAATTTTGTGGATTAATAGAACTCACTGGAATTCCAGCGTCCTGCAACTCCTGAAATGAAATTTTATAAACACCATCTTTATTTGTATAAATTTTATACCAACTGCCATCCGCTAAAACAGAAGACGTAGCAAAACTTTTTTTCTTTTTTACTGCAACTGCACTTTTGATAATATTTATTTCCAGATTGAAGGAAACTAGTTTTTCAATGGAACCGGATTTATTTTTTCTTAATGGAACAAATGAAATCACTGCAAAAGGATTTTTTCTTTCAGCCGGGTAATCCTTTTGAATCACTATTTCGTCTGGAACCTTGCTCATATCAGCGATTCCTTCCAAATCTTTTTCATTCAGTACTGAATAAACAGCATTGCTTAATAGCACTGAAACAGTACTGCCTGCTTGTGGCAAGGGAAAAACTTTTCGAAACAAGGGAAGATTATTTTCATTGTACACAGCACCATCAAACGCCAGCACAGTTATTGAAACAAATTCTGAAAGATTTGATTTTTGAGGTGCTTTCCAAGCAATCTGATAGGATTGGTTTTGCGAAAAAAGCCCGCCGCCACATAAACAGAACGTAATCATCAGGCACAAAAAACGGATTTTCATTTCTTTTTTTTTAATTGAACAATAATTTTACAAAGATATTCGTTATTAAATGAAACAAAAAACATCAAACTATGTATAAAACACAAATTTCGATATTGTTTCGGGATAGTAAACGCTCAATCGACGAAAATAGTACATGAATTTACAAAAATATTTTATGTATCTAATTTTTTTTTTGTAATATTGTAGCTTGAAACGACTGCACCCATGATGAAGAGACCTGTAATACTAATATTATTGTTTTTTACGCTTGCTTCAAACGTGTTTTCGCAAGATCCGGAGTTTTCCCAGTACTATGCAAATCCAATGTACTTGAATCCTGCAATGACTGGCACTACCCCATGTCCACGACTCACCATGAACTACCGTAACCAATGGCCTGCCATATCAGGTACGTTTGTAACTTATGCAGCCTCCTACGATCAGTTTTTCGAAGGAATTTCTGGCGGGCTTGGCTTGATTGCATATAACGACCGTGCCGGAGAAGGGACATTAAACACAACATCTGCCAGCTTGATTTATTCGTACAAGTTGGTTGTAAACCGTGGATTTTCCATTCACGCCGGGCTTCAAGCCACTTACTTTCAAAGAAAAATCGACTGGGAAAAGCTTACTTTCGGTGATATGATTGATCCTCGCTATGGTTTTGTATACACTACCAGTGAAACAAAACCCAGCACCACCAAAGGCGCGCTTGATTTTTCTGCAGGCATACTTGGCTATAGTCAGTATTTTTATGCCGGCTTTGCAATCAATCATCTTACTCAGCCTAACGAAGGATTCATGTCATACGCACGCATGCCTATGAAAATCACAGGCCACGCCGGTGCTTTGATTCCTCTGGAAAAAAAGAGAAGACGCAGAAGATTGAAATTGGAAGACCCCACCATTTCTCCCAATATTCTTTTCCAGAAACAAAAAGATTTTACTCAGTTAAATTACGGTTTCTATCTGAACAAATACCCCATGGTTGGTGGTGTCTGGTTTAGACAGAATTTCTATAACGCCGATTCGTTCATTGCATTACTTGGCTTTCAGCAGAATTCATTTAAGTTTGGATACAGTTATGACCTCACTGTTTCAAAATTGAGTAATTCAACTGCCGGAGCTCATGAATTATCGTTCGCACTGCAGTTTCCCTGCAGACCCAAGAAAAAACGCTTGAGGGCTATCACTTGTCCTTCATTCTAAACTTTTAAAGAAAAAAACAAAAAAAAACAGCTATGAAGCTCAGAATCAGAAGAACACCGCTTATTGTCACCGCAGCAATGCTGACGCTAGCCTTTGGATCGTGCCGCAAGCAAGTTTCTGACACAACCGGCTGGGAATACAACAACCCCAAGAACGGAGGATTTGAAGTAAGCCCTTACGATGAACAGGAAACTGGCCCCGGCCTTGTCCTCATTGAAGGTGGCACTTTCGCTATGGGTCGCACCGAACAGGATGTAACCTACGATTTTAGCAATATTCCTCGTCGTGTTACGGTTTCCTCATTTTATAT
>JAZDMK010000125.1:0-27795 GCA_043800975.1 Bacteroidota bacterium
GCACTTTGCCCTTAAACATAATGTCCTTCCCGGCTGATTTTTCTGAGGCAAGAGGAATCAGCTCCGTTACAGGAAAACCGCGCTCTTCGAGGCATTCAAGCATTACTTTTCCTACCAGACCGGTAGCACCAACAACAGCAACTTTCATGGATTATTTGTTAAATCGTGCGTACACATTTTTGAAGCTCCAAAATTACTTATATTTACACTTCATTTTAAGACCCATGAGAAAATTATTTCTGTTTCTGTTTTTCTTACCCCTTGGTGTTTTCGCTCAGTTCACGGACGATTTCGGTGATGGTAATTTTACTGCTAACCCTGTCTGGTCAGGTGATGCCGCGAAGTTTGAAGTGAACACATCCCAGCAACTTCACCTTAATACAACGGGTGCTGACACCTCTATTCTTTGCACACCCAGTACTTCTGTATCCAATACCGAATGGCGCTTTTGGGTCAAGCTTTCCTTTGCCACATCAGCCAATAACAACGGCCGTGTTTACCTTGTTTCGGATCAGCAAAACATTGCTGGCTCACTGAACGGATATTTTGTTCAGGTGGGTGAAACCAACGATAGTATTGCATTATATAAGCAGGCAGGAACGACAATCACACGTATCATTCCCGGAACCATTGCTTACACAAATAATTCAACAAACACATTGCGTATTAAAGTAACGCTTGATAATGCAGGCAACTGGTCGTTGTATTCTGATCCTGTTGGCGGAACTAATTATCAACTTGAAGGCACAGGCAACGATGCAACTTTTACGAGCGGTGCATGGTTTGGTGTTTATTGCAAGTATACAACAACGAATGCAGCAAAATTTTATTTCGATGATTTTTATGTAGGTCCTATTCAGGTTGATCTGACTCCTCCAACCGTATTATCTGTTGGCGTTGTTTCTGCCAATTCGCTTGACGTTGTTTTTTCTGAAGTCGTCGGTGTTTCTACTGCACAAACCTTAACGAATTATTCCGCTGATCAGGGACTCGGAAATCCATCTGCCGCAGTGGTTGACGGAACAAATCCCGCTTTGGTTCATCTAACTTTTGCAACCAATTTTCCGGAAGATGTCAATTGTATTTTATCGGTTTCCAATGTTGAAGATGGCGTTGGAAATGCAATGCCATCTGCACAAAATCTCAACTTTGTTTATCACCGTGTTAAAACATTTGAAGTTGTTATTAATGAAATCATGGCCGATCCCGATCCGGCTGTGGGTTTACCTTCTTACGAATACCTTGAATTATACAACACGACGACCTATCCCATTTCACTCTATCACTGGAAGATTATTCTGAACGGTTCTGAAAAAATATTCCCGAATGTAACGATTCAGCCAAACGGATATTTAATTCTCACTTCTACTACAGCATTACTTTATTTCACTCCGCTGGGCGCTGTTCAGGATTTTTCAAGTTTTTCACTTACGAATGCAGGAATGGACGTAGTGCTTGCTGATACCGTGGGCCATATTATTCATGCCGTTTCGTATGCAGATACCTGGTATCAGGATCCAAATAAAATTGACGGTGGCTGGTCGCTCGAACAAATCGATCCGATGAATCCATGTGGTGAAAGCAGCAACTGGCGCGCCGCCATGAGTTCGAATGGAGGCACTCCAGGTGCAATAAATTCTGTTAACACATCCAATGCAGATGTCGTAGCACCGCAACTGGTAAGGGTTGCCATCATTAGCACGACAAGCATTCAGGCTTATTTCAGCGAACCTATGGATAGCGTTACATTAACAACCCTTTCCTATTTCATGATTGATAATAGTATTGGAAACCCAACGTCAATTTCTCTTTCAGCGCCATTATACAAATCTGTGATTCTAACGTTACCTGCTGCATTGCAAAGCGGAATCGTTTACACCCTGGCTGTTTCGACAGGAGTAACCGATTGTAAAGGCAACACTTTAGGAGCAAATGGCACTGCAAGATTTGGCATTCCGGAAGTTCCGGTTGCCAATGATATTGTTATCAATGAACTTTTATACAACCCCAGAGACGGCGGACAAAAATTTGTTGAACTGTATAACCGTTCTTCCAAACTGCTTGACCTGAAAGACCTCCGCCTGTGTACCTACGACACGGTAGCAAACATGATCAACGACATGACGGCTATTGCTGCTGAAGGCTATCTTGTTTTTCCCGAAGATTATGTGGTTCTTACAACCGATCCTGCAGCTGTGAAAGAACAGTACCAAACTATCAATCCGAATAATTTTGTTCAGCTGGCTACATTTCCTTCTTACAACAGTGGAAGCGGTGTAGTAGGTCTGATCGACCTTTCTATGAATTTCATTGATCGTTTTGATTACAGTGATGACATGCATTTTCCTCTGTTAAGCACTATGGATGGCGTATCGCTGGAACGTGTCAATTTCAATCGTCCGACAGCAGATGCCACCAACTGGCATTCGGCAGCGCAATCTGTTGGATACGCTACACCGGCTTATAAGAACTCTGAATTTGTTGCTGACCCGAATGTGTCGAATGAAATCACTTTATCACCGGAAGTTTTCTCTCCGGATGAAGATGGCGTGGATGACATTCTGAATATTCAGTATTTATTTAATGAACCCGGATACGTTGCAAACATTGTTATTTACGACAGCCGTGGACGCACGATGCGCACACTGATCAACAATGAAATGCTGGCCACTTCAGGAACTTTTTCCTGGGATGGAATTACTGACAGAAAAGAAAAAGCACCCATTGGCATTTATGTACTTTACATTGAAGTGTTCGATATCAAAGGAAATGTAAAGCATTTTAAAAAGAGTTGTGTAGTTGCAGGAAAGTTTAAAGGTTGATTTTACATTTCCAATAAAATCGATGATTATGCAGAAATCACTTCATCTGATAAAACAATACTATTTTCACTAAAAATTATGTTATCTTTGAAAAAAAAGAATTACAGCCATGCAAATTAAAGATATGTATAAAAAAATTCAAAGCCTCTCACCCATTTTAAATAGCATTCCCTCGGAAGCAGTTCAACTCCGAATTCTTGAACTTGCTTTACAGGAAATTGAAAGCCCCGAAGCAGAAGTTGATCTGCCTGTTTCAAAATCTGTCAAAAAGACAATTGAAAAAGCTCCCAAAAAGAGAGGCCGCCCGGCTCTTGCCAAAACTAAAAAAGTTGAGAAAGTAAAGAAAGCTGTTAAGCTTGCCAAGCCCGCAAAAGCAGAAAAAGTTGTTAAAGTAAAGAAGACCGCAAAAACAAAATTACCTCCTGTTATTGCAAAGCAGATTGCAGAAACCAGTAATAAAAAGGTGGCAGAATTACTGAAGAAAGGTGCGAAAAAAAGAAAGTTCCGCACGAATAAAAACCTGCGTGGCTCCGGCAACTACCGCATGCACTTCAGACCTTTGAAGACGGATAAATAGATATAGCATTTGTAAAGTTTTCAACAAACACCTATTACATATTTTATATCAAAAAAAACGCTGCAGTTTGCAGCGCTTTTTTTATTCATCCTTTTTAAATATTATTTCTGTATCACAATTCTGTGATTTATGCTTCCCTTAGCATTCGAAGCTTTCAGCAAATAAACACCTTCTGCAACATCAAACTTCAGTTCGCGTTTTCCGCTTTCAAATTTCTCCGAGTATACCAAACTACCCTGTGCTGAATAAATTTCAATGCTTGCGCTTTCATCCAACTGAAGCGTGAAAGATCCGGTGGATGGATTGGGATAAATAGAAAGGGTTGTTGCATTGATGTTGTTTATTCCAATACACAAATCCACAACGACTGTGTTTGTATCGCTGTTGGTGCAGTTGTTTCCGTCGGTGTAAGTATAAATGATATCAAACGTTCCTTCGCCGGCTGCATTCGGATCAAAAATATTTCCGCTGATTCCGGTGCCGCTGAAAGTGCCGCCAGCAGGGTTTCCTGTTAAGGTTGCTGCTGGATCATATACGCAATAAAATGTATTCAGTCCGCTTATAGATACTACAGGTAAAGGATTAACAAATAAAGCAACACTACCTGTTAATGATACTCCGTTGCAGTTTGTATCGCTCAAAGAAGTAACAACGTAAATTTTGGGAGTAGTTGGCGCAACCAAAAAAGTATAGGGAGAAGAAGTTATTCCTGTAACAGTATCATTTGTTGTTCCATTGGTATAGATCAAATCCCAGGGAGGAGTTCCTGTTAATGCAATGCTGATTGTTGCTGTATCTCCAACACAAATAGAAGAGGGTCCGGATATGCTTGATGTTGGCAATGCGTTAACTGTAATTGTACCGCTCCCCGAAACCAATCCTGAACATCCCGAATAAACATCGGTTAGCGTATATGTTGATGTTGCCGTTGGAAAAACTGTAAGCATATACGGGGAACTGCTGATTCCATAAACTGTCTGAGGTGTTGTTCCATTTGTATAGGTCAGATTCCAGGGTGAGGTTCCTGTCAGATTAACATTGAGAGTTGTTGTTTGACCTACGCAAATAGTATCTGTTCCGGATATTTGTGCAGTAGGTGCTGTAACCAAAGTAACTACAGCACTTCCGCTCATTGAAGTACCGGTACAAAACGCATCACTTATTGCAGTAATTGTAAAAGTAGAAGTTATTGCAGGTACTACTTTTAAAATGTAAGGTGAGGATGTAATCCCAGTTATGTTGGCAGGTGTAGTTCCATCTGTATAGGTCAGATTCCAGGGTTGTGATCCGTATAAAACTATAGTTAAATTAGCTGTATCTCCTGCGCAAATTGTTGAATTGCCTGCAATTATTGAAGTGGGCAAGGTCTTTACTGTAATAACTGCACTTCCAGTCATAGAAGTTCCAGTGCAGTTCGTATCACTTATTGCAGTAATCGTATAGGTGCGGTTTACCAAAGGGGTTACATTCGATATAAACGGCGAAGACCAGATATGGGAGATTGTTTGTGATCCCAATCCATTATATATTGTAACAGACCAGGGAGCGGTTCCGGTTAAATCAATTCTCAGAGGTGTTGAACTGCCTCTGCAGATAGTATTGGTTCCGGAAATATGCGCTGTTGGTATAGGATTAACTGTAAGATTTATAGTGATTGTACTATCGCATCCTGCACCATTTGGAATGATTGCAGTCTGGGTTCCGGAAGTTGTATACACAGCTCCGTCCGGTGCAGTGTAACTACCACATACTGTAGGTGAAATTGTACTGGTGGTATTGCAATCAAGGTATAGCTGATTCATTTCTATTGGAGTTAATACATGGTTGCTTCTTCTGGTATTGTCGATATTACCATTTGAAGAATTATAAGCAACCAAACCACTGTTCGGAACATAACCCGGAACCTGTGAAAAGGAAGTGAAAGAAATTAGAATGCTGGAAGTAACCAGAATAATGGTTTTTAGATTTTTCATATTGTAATATTTTAAATTGGTTTGGTGGGCATAAGAGTATTATTGTGAAATAGTATAGATATTACAATAATAAAATAAAATATTCATCCGGTTTATAATTTTTAATCACTATTTTCGGTTTAGAAACAAAAATTGTACAGACATATGCTTTTCTGATATATAACGGGCATTTTTATACACCAAACATCAAAGGCTAATGCAGGCGATTTAAGAATTAAAAAAAGCGCAACTCACGCAGCGCCTTTTTCATTGTTTACTAATAAATATTATTTCTGTATCACAATCATGTGATTGACACTTCCCTTACCATTCGAAGCTTTCAACAGATAAACACCTTCCGCCACATTCAGTTTCAGATCGTGTTTTCCGCTTTCAAATTTCTCTGCGTAAATCAAACTTCCCTGTGGAGAATAAATTTCAATGCTTGCGCTTTCGTCCAGCTGAAGCGTAAAAGATCCAGCGGATGGATTCGGAAAAGTATGCAAAATGTTTGTATGAGTACTATGATTTTGAACTGATGAAGAAAGGCCTGACTTGATGAGCCCGTCGCGCATATTACTTCCCTTATATGTTCCAAAGAGCACCGTCGAATTGTTGCAGGGAACATTTAATGCATACACATTTATGGCTGTTGAATCGGTTGCTAAAAAGTTTTGCTCATAGCTCACAGAAACCAGTTCAAGCATTCCATCATTATTTACATCAGCAATATCACCCCCATTCATGTATGAAAATCCCAGTGGCCGGAGAGGAAATCCTGTTGCTTCACCGCTGCCATCCATCATAAATGCATGAATAAATCCATTCCCGCCATCGCATAAATTACTTCCGGTAATAATCTCGTATTGTCCGTCATTATTAACATCTGCAATGGTAACAATTCCTTCGTCACCACCCCGGGCAGATACCGGAAAATTGTTCAACATGCTTGCATCTTTATCAAAACCAAAAAGCATGGGTAAAATAGTATCGTTCGTCGGACGTGTAAAAAAGATACTGTAATTACCATCATGGTTCAGGTCTGCAATAGCCGGAGGGCAATACGTCCAGTTCGCATCCGGAACCGGAACAGGCCAGCCTGTATGAAAGGTACCGTCATAATTTAAAGCATAAAATTCGGGAATATCGCCGGTGGTAGATCCCACAATATTCAGTTTGCCGATGCTGTCCAGATCAACCAGCAAGGGCGATTGATACGAAAAGGTTGTGTTCGGATTCAGTACTGGAAATCCTGTTTTCAAAGTTCCGCTCAGGTCGAATGCGAGAACATCGTTGTAGGAACACAGAATAATTTCTTTACTTCCGTCACCGTCTATGTCACCCACAGAGGGTGTTACCGAAGGTGTAGCATCAATCAATACGGGCCAGTTTGCACTGAACGAACTGCTGTTAATTTTTCTGATATGTAGTTTTCCCTGCGGCGACACACGCTCATTAAAAATAAGTTCAAGCGTGTCATCACCGTTCACATCAGCCATAACAGGGCTGCACAATATCCAGTTGTTTGTGAAATTCAGGGGCCAGCCCGAAAGATTGTTGCCGTTATTATCCATCAGATAAATACGTCCGCTGGCAGGTGAGCCGCCTGTGGCTTGTGCTATCTCCAGGTTTCCGTCAAGATCCATATCACCAACCGTAGGTGGATAAATAGCGGTACCTGTTAAAGTCTTTGTCCATAAAATGCTTCCATCCGCTTTGAATGCATACAAAGTATGAAACGATGCTGCCAATACTTCGTTTACGCCATCACCATCTATATCGGCGATTGCGGCTCCTCTCATATTTTTAAAACTCGGACTTGCTGCTATTTTTTTTGGCCATCCCGGCAATTGATTTATCAAAGTTTTTTGTGAAGATGCATTTTTATCATTCACTCTGACAACCTGAACAGCTCCGTCTTTACCCAGCGAGGCTTTGTAAACCTGAGCCCGGGAGTTCATAGGTGAAAGAAAAAAGACGAAAGATAAAATAAAAAAGAAAAAGTATTTTTTTTTCATGATTTTATAATTGAGTTGAGCGGTAAAGGTATGAAGACTTTAATTTTAAAATACAGGTCACAATTTCTTATAAAATCTTTTTACCACTAAACGAATAAAAAAATACAATAAATCGTACACAACTATCAGATACGCCAGCAATATTAATGCAATAACTGCAAAAATAGGCGCAAACAATTCATCACCGGAAAGGAAACGTACGATAAAAAATAAATAGGCCGGAAGAAAAAGAATACGATGAAGGGCACTTTCAAAAAAGAAATACATATCAAAAAACACATTACACACAACAGGAATGAAAACAAGAATACTCGTTATGGCTACGGTGATCAGATGTGCTTTTTGGCGGGGGCTTGGTTTCATTTGATTTCAGCATATGAATGTATAACATCCCTTGCCCTTCCCGTGAGTGCGCGCACGAATAAGGGAAAATCCGTCATCTATTCAATCAAAAATACAATTAAATTTTCAGAAACGAAAATTGAATTTTTTGCTTGTGTGCTATAGCTTAAAAAGCAATAAAATAAACTTGCAAAATGGAATGGAAAGAATTTATACATTTGCCAAAACCCTTATACTTGTGAAAAAAATCTTCTTTCTACTATTCATAGTCCAATGCTTATTCTTTTATGAAAAGTTAAACGGGCAGAATCAAAGAATTGTTGACTCATTAAATTACCTGATTTCAAAGACTCCTGATGACACTAACAAAGTGGCTTTGTTACTTACACTTGGTGACGAATATGAAAAAGAAAAACCAGAAAAAGCGGTTGAATATTATACGCAAGCATTGAACATTGCCCGAAAAACAAATATAAAAATTGTAGTTTCTACCTGCCTTGAGTTTCTAGCAATTATTTACAAAAATTCTTTTTCAAAATTTTCCGAAGCAGAAGTTTTTTTAATAGAATGTATTAAAATTCGAAAAGAAGTGTTGGGAGAAAATCATCCATATTATGCAACAACTCTTTTTAATCTTTCATTGCTTTATACAGAAATGGGGTTATATGATAAGGCAATTCCACTTTTAAAAGAAGCAATGAGCTTTCAAAAAAACACTTTAGGAGAAGAACACCTAAACTATCAATATTCTTTACAAAATTTAGGAAGGCTTTATTCTGATCTAGGAAATTTTTCGGAAGCGGAATCATTATATCTAAAAACTTTAAGATTAAGGAAAGATTTGCTTGGTGATAAAAGTCATGAATACACAACTACATTGACCATGCTTGCTGATTTATACAGACCGATGGGAAGATTTTCTGAAGCAGAAGTATTATATAAAGAAGCTTTACAAAATACTAAAAATCTGTTTGGAGATCATAGTTCTGATTATGCCAGCTTGTTGAATAGTCTTGCAGTGTTGTACAAGGAAATGGGCAATTATTCTAAGACTGAACCGTTACTACTTGAGTCAAATAAAATAATAAAAGAAGTGCTTGGAGAAAAACACAACTATTATTCAGGTTCCTTAAACAATCTTGCCATGTTTTATCAGGTAATGGGAAATTTTTCTAAATCAGAAACCCTTTATCTTGAATCTCTGAAATTGAAGAAGGAAATTTCCGGTTCCCGATCTGCGGATTATGCGATTTCGCTCAATAATCTGGCAGGACTTTATTTCGAGAAGGGATCTTATGCAAAAGCAGAAGAATTATTTAAAGAAGCAATGGAAATTCGGGTAGAAATATTCGGGAAAAAACACCCAGCCTATGCAGAATCTTTAGTCAATCTTGGAAGTATTTATGAAGCGCAAAACAATTTTACAAAAGCCGAAGCATCGTTTATTGAAGCATTAAATATTAAAAAAGAAAAATTTGGAGAAAAGAATCAAAACTATGCCTATGCTTTAAATAATCTGGCCATGTTGTATCATAAAATGGGTGAAACTCAGAAAGCGGAGCCCCTTTTTATTGAAACAATTCAAATTCGAAAAGAACTTTTAGGTGAAAAGCATCCATTGTATGCTGTATCTCTGAATAACCTTGCAAGATTCTATAAGGACCAGAAAAATTTCATAAAAGCAGAGCCTTTATACAGGGACGCATTACAAATTCAGTTTGATATTATTCAAAGCAACTTCGCCATTATGAGTGAAACTGAAAAGGAAAAATTCATGGATAACAATTCGAGAATTTTTAATGACTTCAAAGATTTTGCTTTTAAGTATATAAATGAGAATCCTGAAGTAGCCAATTCTGTTTATAATCTTTCACTGACTATCAACGGCATATTATTAAGCAGCGACTGGCATATTCGTGATGAAATAACCAAGAGTAAAGATACTACCCTTATAAAATTATTTAACAACTGGCAGGTTTTGAAAGCAAATATTGGACGTTACTCACAATGGAGCAAATCAAAATTAGTTAAACTGAACATAAATTTAGATTCACTTGAGAAAGCCACCAACACTATTGAAAAGGAGCTATCACAAAAATCAAATGTTTTTGAAAACGAAAGAAAAAATAGCCTTGTAAAATGGGAACAAGTTCAACTTAAAATTAAAAAAAATGAAGCAGCTGTTGAATTTTTTACCTATAAACCTGTAAATAAAAAAACATTGCTTCCAAATGACACAGTATTGTATTGCGCACTGGTGTTACGCAGGGATGATAAGAATCCTAAAATGATTACCCTTTGCAATAATTATGAACTGGATGATTTATTACGAAAAACAAAGTTGTACAGTTCAACGATACTGGTGAAGGGAAGTAAACCGGTTATTCAGGATTACATTGCTGACGTTACGGCCAGCCAGCAACTTTACTATCTTATATGGAAACAACTCGAGCCTTTGTTCATGGGCAAAGAAAATATTTATGTTTCACTCACAGGCCTTTTACATAAAATATCATTCAATGCATTAATGGATGATAAAAAGCAATTGTTACTCAACAAGTACAATCTGAATTTTGTCAGTAGTACACGACAGCTGACTGAAGAGAACATCGTCAAAACGGTAACAAATAAAAACATAGCACTTTTTGGTGGAATCATCTATGACTGCGACAGCACACAAATGAAAGTAAATGCGAGAAATTCTTCGGGTGGTAAATCTTCAGTAATTAGAGTCCCGACCAAAGATACTTTGCGGGGGGGCAAATGGGTGTATCTGGAGGGAACGATGAGAGAAGTGACTGAAATTAATCAGGTATTTACAAAGAAAAGCTGGCAGACAAAACTATATGCCGGTGCTAATGCAACCGAAGAAAGTTATAAATTACTGAGTGGACAAAATGCTCCGTCGATCATTCACATTTCAACACACGGATTCTTTTACCCGGAACCAGATTCATCAACCTTTAAAAAGACAAATAATGTTTTCAAAACTATGAAAAATCCACTCTGGCGATCAGGAATATTATTCGCAGGAGCAAACTACACATGGGATGGTAATCCAGAACCCGAAGGTGTTGAAGACGGTGTGCTTACCGCATATGAAGTGGCAAACGGGAATCTGCAAAATACCGATCTTGTCGTTTTATCAGCCTGTGAAACGGGTCTGGGTGCAATAAAAACCGGGGAGGGAGTATATGGATTGCAACGCTCATTTCGTGTGGCAGGTGCAGGATCCGTTATCATGAGTCTTTGGCAGGTTCCCGATAAAGAAACCACCGAGTTGATGATTTTGTTTTATGAAAATTATTTAAAATCAAACAGCATACACAACTCTTTCCGAAAAGCACAGCAGACGATGGCGAAAAAATATCCTCCTTTCTACTGGGCTGCGTTTGTGCTGGTGGAGTAATTATATGACTACACTAACCATTGTAAAATATTACTTAAAAGTAAAAATCAAATGAAAAAAAGAAGCCCCGCTCTGTTTAAAAATTTAGCTGTAATCATACTTTTAATATTTGCATGTAAAACAAGTACTGCACAAAATTTTCAGAAGCTTTATTCCCTTACAAATAAATTTTTCGATGAAGAAAAATATGATTCTGCCATGTTATATGCACAGAAAGGCCTGGTGCAGGCCGAAAAGGAGTATGGCGTAAAAGATACCAATTACATAAATGCACTGACGGTTATCGGAGAACTCTGTTATTATTCCGGCGACTATCCCCAGGGAATTACCTATTTGCAGCAGTGTATTGAAACGATGAAAGCAATGCCAGACAAAAACGCTAAACAGTATTCGTACGTTTTAAATGTACTGGGAAATTTATTTCAGGAAAACGGAAATTATTCAGAAGCGGAAAAAACAAATCATGAATCCTCACAATGTGTTAAAGATCTTTATGGGATTGAAAGTCCTCAATATGCAAGTACACTAAATAACCTGGCTACATTATACTTCAATTTGGGCAATTTTTTCAAAGCAGAACCTCTTTTTGAAGAAGCTTCAAGAATATGGAAGAAAAGTCTGGGTGAAAAAGACCGACAATACTCAACGTCCCTGAATAATCTGGGTATGACAAATAAGGCTATGGGAAACTATGCGAAAGCTGAGAAGTACTTTCTCGAAGCGTTAAAAATCAATAAGGAAAACATAGGTGAGATGAGCCCGCAATATGCATCCGATCTAAATAACTTAGGACAACTGAACCAGGCATTAGGTTATTACAAAAAAGCGGAATCACTTTTACTTGAAGCTTTAAGAATTCGCAAAGAATCCTTGGGAGAAAAACATCCCAACTACGCTAGTTCCCTGAATAATCTTGCCATACTATACCGGGATATGGGAGATTATACCAAAGCGGAACCCTTATACATTGAAGCATTAAAAATTCGTAAAGAAGCTTTTGGAACCAAGCATCCGGATTATGCACAATCTCTTAATAATCTGGCAGGGTTTTACAGAGATATGGGGAATTATTCAAAGGCAGAACCTCTACTGATTGAATCCATGAACATACGAAAAGAAGTGCTGGGTGACAAGAGTCCCGATTATGCCACTGCACTTAACAATTTGGCTGTAGTTTGTAAAGAGGCCGGTAAATTTGATAGGGTTGAAATTCTGTTGCTGGAAGCAATGGAAATCAGAAAAGAAGTGTTTGGTGAAAAACATCCCGACTACGCACAATGCCTAAACAACCTGGCAACTCTTTATCAGGCTCTAGGCGATTATAAAAAAGCAGAACCGTTGTTTCGGGAAGCCTTAAGAATTAGAAAAGAGGTGTTCGGAGAAAAACATCCAGACTATGCACAAGCTTTAAATAACATGGGTGGGATTAATGAGAACATGAATAATTTTAAAGAAGCGGAATCTTATTTTATTGAGAGTATTAAAATCCGTAAAGAAGTTCTTGGTGGTAAACATCCCGATTATGTTCAATCAATCAATAATCTGGCATTACTGTATTATAAATTGGGAGAGCCCTCAAAAGCAGACCCATTGTATCTTGAAGCGCTGAATATTCAGGCCGGAAACATGAATACCAATTTCTCTTTTCTAAGTGAAATTGATAAAGAAAGGTATCTTGCATCCATAAACAAAGTTTTTAATCAGTACAGCAATTTTGCATTTCAGTATAAAAGCCAAATTCCTTCCGTGTCAGAAACTGTTTACAATATTGTTATCAAAACCAAAGGGATTTTGCTCAGCAGCAGCAACCAGATACGCGATGAAATTATTAACAGTAACGATAGTTCTCTGACTCAGCTCTTCAACAACTGGCAGGTTTTGAAACAGAATATTGGCAAGTACAGTCAGTGGAGCAAATCGAGATTACTTAAGATGAATGTAAATCTTGATTCTCTGGAAAGTATTGCCAATTCAAAGGAGATAGAATTGTCACTCAAATCAAAAGCCTTTGGCGATGAAAGAAATAATAATCAGATAACGTGGAAACAGATACAACAAAAATTAGATAAAAAAGAAGTAGCCGTTGAATTTTTCACATATAAAACAATTAATTCAAAAACACAAAAACCAACCGATACCACTATATATTATGCATTGATTTTAGCACCTGAAGATAAAAGTCCACGCATGATTTCTCTCTGTACAAATTTTGAACTGGCCGCATTAGTAGAAAAAACAAAAGTTTACAATACTATGGCATTAGTCAAAGGAAGCAAGCCGCTTATTAATGAATACGTAGATAATGAAAGGGCCAGCCAGACAATGTACAGTCTGATATGGAAGCCGATTGATCCATTTATAAAAGGAAAAGAAACTGTTTTTGTTTCATTGACCGGGATGCTGAATAAAATTTCTTTTAATGCATTGATGGATAATAAAAAGCAATTGCTGCTTACAAAATATGATCTGCATTTTCTTAACAGCACAAGAGAATTAGCTACAATGAAGCAGGCAAACGTTGCAGCAAGCCAAACCATCGCACTTTTCGGCGGAATAAACTACGACATGGATAGTACACAAATGAAATTTAATGTAAAGAGAGTGAATACGGTGAACAATCTGATTGCTACACGTGCTTTACCTTCCGATACAACGCGAGGCAACAGCTGGTCGTACCTGGAAGGAACGCTTGCCGAAGTGAACGGTATCGATAAAGTATTTTCAAGTAATAAATGGAAATCAAAAATGTACACCAGCAACAATGCGACAGAAGAGGTTTTCAAAGGAATGAACGGAAAATATTCGCCAACGATCATTCACTTTTCCACTCACGGATTCTTTTATCCGGCGCCTGATTCAACAACCTACAGTCGTACAAAAAATATTTTTAAAACCATGAAAAATCCTTTCTGGCGATCGGGTATTTTATTAGCCGGCGCGAATTATACCTGGCAATGCAATCCAGAACTAGAGGGCGTGGAAGATGGCGTACTTACTGCGTATGAAGTTGCAAACAGTAATTTAAGAAATACCGATCTGGTTGTTCTTTCTGCCTGTGAAACAGGATTGGGTGATATTAAAACAGGTGAAGGTGTATATGGATTGCAACGCTCATTTCGTGTGGCAGGTGCAGGATCCGTTATCATGAGTCTTTGGCAGGTTCCCGATAAAGAAACCACTGAGCTAATGATTTTGTTTTATGAAAATTACATTAAAACAAATAATAAACACGAATCATTTCGCAAAGCGCAGCAAGCAATGGCAAAGAAATATCCCCCTTTCTACTGGGCTGCGTTTGTGCTGGTGGAGTAATGGGGCCTAATCTTGTGTTGCTACAAAACGAGACTAGAAATTAATCAAAATGACACTGTTCATTGTACACTCCCCAAAAAACCACCTGCCCGACACAAAAAAAAGCCCCGTAATGGAGCTTGATATTGTGGGTTTTCCAGTGGAGCGTATGGGAGTCGAACCCATGACCTTCAGACTGCCAGTCTGACACTCTAGCCAACTGAGCTAACGCCCCGGAAGAGGTGTAAAGATAATTGTTTTTTTTATCACAGGAAACTTTTTCTTAAAATCGCTGAACAGCCCTTTAATACTGCATGTGCTCCGATATTTCGGGTCCGAATCCCTAAGTTTTTTCTGATTTTTTTCTCCATTTGAAATAAACTTTATACTTTTAGTCTCTGAATGAAACCCCTCAACCTATCTACAATCGATTAAAAAAGTATCTTTTATGAAAAAACTTTTGTTCACATTACCTCTGGTTTTACTGTTTGCCCTTCGGCTGTCAGCGCAGGATACCGTTAAGGTAAAGATAAACGTCAGCAATACCGAACAGGCTGAAATCTCTTACAATGAAGGCATCAAAAACTATGAAAGCAAAAATTTCAACCTTGCTTTGAGAAACTTCGATGAGGCCATACGAATGAATCCTTCGTTCGACAAGGCTTATTTCAACAGAGGTGTTTTGAAACAGGATATGAAAGATTATGAAGGATCCGTTTCGGATATGAATAAAGTATTAGAAATTTCGCCCAGTTATTACAAGGCATACTACTTCCGCGGTCTTTCGAAATACTATAAAAATGAAAAAGCTGCTGCGCTGGAAGATCTTATGATGGCCGGAACACGCGACCCGCAGAATGCGCAGGCCTTTTATTATGCTGGTGTTATTAAATTTGAAAACAAAGACTACAAAGGGGCGGCCGATGCATTCACCAGCGCCATCAGTGCAAAATCGGATTATGCTTATGCCTTCAACGATCGTGGAAGTGCCAAGCTGATGCAGGAAGATTACAAAGGTGCCGTAGATGATTACAACGCTGCTGTGAGAATCAATCCCAAAATGGCGTTTGCCTATAACAACTCGGGCAGTGCAAAAAGAAAAATGAAAGATTACGAAGGCGCAATCATGGATTATACCTTCGCCATTAAAATGAAAGTCGATTATTATGTTGCCTACAACAACCGTGGCACAACGAAGATGGACAAGGGCGACCTGGATGGTGCCATTGCTGATTTTACAGAAGCGGTAAAAATAAATTCCAAGTATGCATTTGCTTTCAACAACCGTGGAAATGCAAAATACAAGAAAGAAGATTACAAAGGCGCCGTAGCGGATTACGATGAAGCCATCAAGATAAATCCTGATTACGGATATGCTTATCTGAACCGCGGAATTGCCAAAGAAATGCTGCGCGATCAGTCGGGTGCATGCAAAGACTGGGAGAAAGCCGCTTCACTCGGAATTGAAACAGCAAAAGATTATATGGGTAACTGTATAAAAAATTAAGGAGAACGAATCATGAAAAAAATATTTGCATCTGTCATTCTCATTCTTGCAGCTACCACTATTCTTCGCGCACAGCAGAATGTTGAATTTACCAAAGCCAATTTTGGTGATAACAAAGAAGGATTAAAAACCGCCCTTTCACAGCTCAAAGAGGGTGATAAACTGTATGAAATGGGCGGCGGCATGTTCCGTCAGGCACTTGATTTTTATTTGCCGGCCAACAGTTTCAACCCCAGCAATGCATTGCTGAATTATAAGATTGGTAAGTGTTACCTCAAATCAATTCAGAAAACACAATCCATTTCTTACTTTGAAAAAGCACTCAAACTGAATCCTTATGTTGCTCCGGATATTCACTTTTTACTGGCTCAGGCGTTTCATTTAAACATGGACTTTGATAAAGCAATTACATCTTTTAAAGCATACCTCGGTGTGCTTGCGCCCAATGATATTGCTACCAAAACACCCATCGTCAATAAAAAAATTGATGAATGTAATTTTGCAAAAGAGCTTGTTAAAAAGAAAGCACGTGTGTTTATTGATCCTTTATCAAACACAATCAACACCATGTTTTCAGAATACAGCCCTGTAATTTCAGCGGATGAAACCGTGATGATGTTCACTTCACGCCGCGAGGGAACAACCGGTGGGGAGCGCGATCCGCAGGACAATGAATTCTTTGAAGATATTTATATCACGACAAAATCAGCCAGTATCTGGTCGGTTCCTGTGAATCCGGGAAAGCCGATGAACTGCGACAATCATGATGCTACGGTTGCATTATCGAACGACGGTTCACAGTTGATTATTTACAAAGGGGACAATGGAGGTGATATCTTTTTATGCAAGCAAAACGGCGCCGAATGGTCGAAACCAGAACGCCTTCCCAAAACAATCAATACCGAATTTCACGAATCAGGTGCTTCCTTTTCATTTGATGCACGCACGCTTTATTTCGTAAGCGATAAACCCGGCGGCTTTGGCGGCCGTGATATTTACATGTCGCGCAAAGATGAAAAGAACCGATGGGGTGCGGCTGTGAATATAGGTCCCATGATTAACACCGCCTATGATGAAGAAGGTATTTTTGTTCATCCCGATGGAAAAACAATTTACTTTAGTTCGTGTGGTCATAAAACCATGGGCGGTTACGATATTTTCAAATCTGTTTTTGAAAACGGCGTGTGGTCAGAACCGGAAAATATTGGTTATCCAATTAACACTCCCGGTGATGACGTAGGTCTTGTAATTTCTGCCAGCGGTAGACATGGATATTATTTTTCAGAAAAAGAAAAAGGAATCGGACTTCGCGATTTGTATCTCATCACTTTCCTCGGACCTGAAAAACCACTGATTGCAAACAATGAAGACAACCTGATTGCCAGTGCTGCAGAGCCCGTGAGTGAAACGGTTATTGAAGCCAAAGTGGAAGTGAAGATGGCTTCGCTTACGATTTTAAAAGGAAAAATCTATGATGCTTTTACCAATGATCCTGTTTTTGCAACCATCGAACTAACCGATAATGTAAAAAACGAAGTGATTGCCACCTTTGAATCGAACAGCACCACAGGGAAATATCTGGTATCGCTGCCTTCCGGAAAGAACTACGGTATCGCAGTAAAAAAAGAAAGCTATCTGTTCCATTCCGAAAACTTTGAAATTCCTGCAACAGCATCTTATCAGGAAATTATAAAAGACATCGGACTGAAGAAAGTGGAAGTGGGTAGTAAAATTGTTTTGAAAAATATTTTCTTCGACTTCGGAAAAGCAACTTTGCGTCCCGAATCTTTTGCCGAGTTGGATCGCCTCTCCAAACTTCTGGAAGAATTCAAAACCATGCGTATTGAAATCTCGGGCCATACCGATAACAAAGGTTCGGATGAAATTAATAACAAACTATCCACCAACCGTGCAAAAGCGGTGGTAGATTATCTGGTACAATACAAAGATATTGACGGCTCCCGCCTTGAGTTTAAGGGCTATGGAAAGTCTCAGCCAATTGCTCCGAACGACACGGATGCCAACCGTCAGCTGAACCGCAGAACGGAATTCAAGGTTCTGAGTAAATAGTTTCTACTGAATTTAAAAAGCCCGTCTCTTAATAAAGACGGGCTTTTTTTGTTACTAATTTTTTAACATAATTCTACATGCACTTTTTTAATATCTTTGCGCCGACATGAAAAATAAACTGACAAACATCTTTCCTGTTAAGGGTGCGCTTTCCCGCCTGAAGAAAGAACAGTTTCTTAAGCAGAAAGCCATTGCATTCTGGCTTTATGGATTGCCGGGATCAGGGAAGACCACGCTCGCACTGGGTCTTGAAAAGGAACTGCATAAAAACAAATTTCTCTGTTCATTAATTGATGGCGATAACCTTCGTACCGGATTAAACAGTGATCTTAGCTTTTCGGCTGCTGACCGGATGGAGAACATCCGCCGTGTGGCTGAAACAAATCGTCTTTTCTTAAATACCGGCGTTATTACAATTAACTGTTTTGTTTGCCCTACACGTGAGTTACGTAGCCTCGCAAAAAAAATAATCGGCAAAACTGATTTTGTGGAAGTATTTGTAAATGCACCGTTGGAAGTATGTATAAAGCGTGACACAAAAGGACTGTATAAAAAAGCCATTGAAAATAAAATACCCGATTTCTCAGGAATCAGCGCTCCCTTCGAGAAACCACTGCGCCCAGCTTTTGAAATAAAAACAGATCAATCGGGCGTGAAAGAATCGGTTGCGCAACTTTTGAAATTTGCATTGAAAAAAATAAGAAGGAGTTCATAAACATGTATAATTACAACCTGACTCATCTCCAGGAACTGGAATCGGAGTCAATTTTTATTATCCGGGAAGTAGCTGCCCAGTTTGAAAATGCAGCCATTCTGTTTTCCGGAGGAAAAGATTCAATCGTAATGGCACACCTTGCCCGCAAAGCATTCTGGCCTGCACGCATTCCTTTTCCATTACTTCATATTGATACAGGACACAACTTTCCGGAAGTGTTGGAATACCGTGATAATATGGTAAAAGAGTTGGGTGCAAAACTTCTTGTCGGCTCTGTTCAGAAAGCCATTGATACTGGTCGTGCGACCGAAGAAACCGGACCCAATGCCAGCCGCAACGTATTGCAAACAACTACGCTGCTGGATGCCATCGAAGAATACAAACTGGATTGTGCGTTGGGTGGCGGCCGTCGTGATGAAGAAAAAGCACGCGCCAAAGAACGCTTCTTCTCGCACCGGGATGAATTCGGACAGTGGGACCCCAAAAATCAACGACCTGAATTGTGGAATCTTTTCAACGGAAGAAAAAAAATCGGTGAACATTTTCGTGCGTTTCCTCTAAGCAACTGGACGGAAATGGACATCTGGCAGTATATCTTGCAGGAAAAAATTAACATGCCCTGTCTGTATTTCAGCCACAGACGTGAAGTAGTAGAACGCAACGGAATGCTGCTCGCAAAATCGGAATACATACAACTGCAAAAAGGAGAAAAATACGAAGAGATGCAAATCCGTTTCCGCACCATCGGCGACATGGTTTGCACCGGTGCGATCTTATCCGATGCAGTAACACTGGAAGAAATCGTGAATGAAGTGGCAGCAACTAAAGTAACAGAACGTGGCAACCGCGCGGACGACAAGCGCTCTGAAGCTGCCATGGAAGACAGAAAAAAAGAAGGATATTTTTAATCAGAATCCCATGGAAGAAGAATTTTCAAGCAAAGCCTATTTAGATATGGAGCTTCTCCGCTTTACCACAGCGGGAAGTGTTGACGACGGGAAAAGCACGCTGATCGGGCGTTTGCTGTATGATACGAAAGCTATTTTCGAAGATCAGTATGAAGCAATCCGGGTGGCCAGCGAACGAAGAGGTGAAGAAGGTGTAAACCTTGCACTCCTTACCGACGGCCTGCGTGCCGAACGCGAACAGGGAATTACGATTGATGTAGCGTATCGCTATTTCGCCACACCCAAGAGAAAATTTATCATTGCCGATACACCCGGGCATATTCAGTATACAAGGAATATGGTAACCGGTGCGTCAACCGCAAACCTTGCCATTGTTTTAATTGATGCACGAAAAGGTGTCATCGAGCAAACCCGCCGCCACTGCTTCATTGCTTCCTTATTAAAAATTCCGCACATTGTTATCTGCATTAATAAAATGGATCTGGTGGATTACAGTCAGGAAATATTTGATAAGATCCGCAACGATTTCAGAATTTTTGCTTCTAAGCTCGACGTGCAGGATGTTCGCTTTATTCCGATCAGCGCATTAAAAGGAGATAATGTTGTTGACCGATCGGATGCTACACCTTGGTATCAGGGACCCACACTACTTTATTTGTTGGAAACCATTCACATTTCAAGTGACCAGAACTTAGTTGACTGCCGTTTTCCGGTACAGTATGTTATCCGGCCTTATTCGGATGAGTTCCACGATTACAGAGGCTACGCGGGCCGTATCGCAGGAGGCGTATTCAAACCCGGCGATAAAGTAATGGTACTTCCTTCCGGATTTACTTCCACAATTAAAGCGATTGACACATTCAACGGCCCCATCACTGAAGCGTTTCCGCCTATGTCGTGCACGATTTTACTGGAGGATGAAATTGACATCAGCCGGGGCGATATGATTGTGCGTGAAAATAATATTCCTACCACCGGTCAGGATCTGGATCTGATGATCTGCTGGATGCACGAAAGAAAAATGCAACAGGGTGGTAAGTACGGAATCAGGCACACAACAAGGGATGCGCGCTGTATCATCAAAGAAGTAAGATACAAAGTTGATATCAATACACTACACAGAATTGAAGATGAAAAAGAAATCGGCTTAAATGAAATTGCGCGTATTTCTATCCGCACAACACAGCCATTCTTTTTTGATAAATACAAAAACAACCGCAACACAGGAAGCGTCATATTAATTGATGAGGCAACGAATGAAACGGTTGGTGCAGGAATGATTATCTAAAAAAAAAACTGCCTTCCAGTGGGAAGACAGCGCTGCATTATTATCGGGTTTCCAGTTTAAACCGAACCGGAATTTTAAATTTTACTCTTACGGGATGTGCGTTTTGTTTACCGGGTTTCCACGGCGGCATAGATTTAATCACACGCATCGATTCTTCATCGCAACCGCCACCTATTCCACGCAGTAAATCCACATAGCTGATGACGCCGTCTTTTTCAACAATAAATTCTACATACACCGTTCCTTCAATACCATTTGCCTTTGCCATTTCGGGATAGGTAATATTCTTTGCCAGGTATTCGCGCATCTTTTCATATCCTCCGGTAAACTCGGGCAATTCAGTAATATCAGTTAGGTTCCACACTTTAATTTCTTCATCGATTATTTTTTTATCCTCTGTTTTAGGTTCAGGAATAATCTCAAAAATTTCTAGATCGGGTGGCTGAATATTAACAATACTGTCAAAGCCCGTTATAAACTCTTCGGAATCATCTGTTCCATCTATAACATCAGGCACTCTGAAAGCCACTCTGGATGGATCGGGTGGCGGTGGTGGTGGCGGCGGAGGCGGTGGAGGTGGTGGTGGCTCTTTTTCTACAAGTCCGCCAAAATCATCGTATGAAATCTCAATGTTGGGTTTCTCGTTCACATAGCTTGCTATTAAAGGAATTGCCATGGTAAGCAGGAAGATCATTGTGCCGAAAAAAAGTGACCAGAGAAGCGTTCTGCGATAACTTTTTCGAATGTCGTAAGCACCATAGTCTTTGTTTTTATTTTCAAAAACTATCTCGTCTAATTTATCAGAATCGTAATACATGTTTGCAGGATTTAAAAGTTTAAAAAAGCCGTCTCCCAAATGGGATCCGGCTTTCAGGGGAACAGGAATTATTGTAAAGAAAATCTTACGGGCATGCTGTATTCAACACGAACTGAATTTCCGTTCTGTCTTCCGGGTTTCCAGTCAGGCATTTTGTTGACAACACGCAGTGCTTCTTCGTCGCAGCCACCGCCAATTCCACGTAGTATAGAAGTTTCAACGACATCTCCTTTTTCATTAACAACAAATTTGATGTACACAGTTCCTTCAATTCCGGTTTCACGTGCGATCTGGGGATACTTAATGTTTTCTTTCAGAAACATAACACGTGCTTCTTCTCCGCCATTATATTCAGGCATTTCCTCAACATAAGTATAGGTTTCTACTTTCGGTTTATAATCAATGATTACATTCGTTGTATCACGGTTACCAAATCCGGATGAATCATTATCCTTTGGAATATTCGGATTCAGATTATTTAATTTACCGAATAAATCTACCAGATCTCCGGCACTATCAGTTGTGTCACTGACAACTTTCGGCGCTTTAGGTGCAAGCTGTTTATCAATTTTCTGCGGCTCGATTTTTTTCAAAGGAGGAGGTTTCACATCAGAAGGTTTTGGAGGAGGTGCCAACACAGTAGTTACAGTTTTGTCATCATTAAGAAATACAGAACTATTTAGCAGGTTTGCAAGCAGCGGTATGCTGATGCCTACTAAAAAAATGAGAACTGCTATGAACAGCGCACGATTCATGCCTCTGTTGTAGCCCTTGCGAATGCTGTAAGCGCCATAGTCTTTGTTTTTATTTTCAAAGACAATGTCATCCAGGTTTTCGTTTTTTGTTTTCATGGTTGAAAATTGTTTTGGGTGAATACTGATTCAATATTACAACACTACGCAAACGAAGTAAATAGCTAATAAGCCTGGTAACAAGGTCGTTCAGGAAACGGTCAGAATGGTTCAGTTAACGGTGGACAAAATCAGATAGCCTGATATACTTTTCCGGGTAAACTTTTTACATGTCCTTTTAATTCCAGATTCAAAAGGATAGCCGCTGCTTTTCCGGTACTGATGCCGGATTGAAAACAAAGCGTGTCGACAGGAATACTTTCCTGCTGCTTCAGCAAATCATATATTTTCTGTTCATCCTCATTCAAATCTACCGGAATAGACGTCTGAACAGCTTTCGGTTTGGCAGTTTCAGCTTGCCATCCCATTAAATATAAAATATCTTCCGCCTTTTCGCACAAAGATGCTTTGTTGGAACGGATCAGATAATTGCATCCCTTTGAACATTCATCAATCGTGCGGCCGGGCACTGCAAAAACATCCCGGTTGTATGTATTCGCAATTTCAGCGGTGATCAATGCGCCGCCCCCGCTGCGGGCTTCCGACACAAGCACACAATCGGCAAGGCCTGCTATAATGCGGTTGCGCATGGGGAAATTTTCTTTTTCAAAAGCAGAATTACTCATAAACTCTGTAATGATTCCGCCATTTCCAGTTACCATTCTCTCGGCTGTTGCCCTATGCGCGGGAGGATAAATTGTATGAAGCCCATGCCCCATCACACCCACCGTTGGGAGTCCTTCACTCAGTGCAGCGCGGTGTGCTGTTATATCGATGCCAAATGCCATCCCACTCACGATTAAAACACCACATTCGGCAAGCCCTTTCACAATTTCCTGTGTGATATCTTTTCCATATGGCGTGAACCGGCGCGTACCAACAATGGCTAACACTTTATCATGATTCAATGATGCATTTCCTCGGTAATACAACATCACGGGGCTGTCGTGGCAATGCTTTAAACGTTCGGGATAATCATCGTTTAAAAAATAAAGGGGTGCAATTTTATGTTTATTAATAAATGTGATTTCTTCTTCCGATCTTTTCAATACATCCTGCGTTTTAACAGAAGAAGCAACTACATCACCCACACCCGGAATTTTTAACAGGAATTCTTTCTTCTCGCAAAACACAGCCTGCGCACTGCCGCAATAGGCAATCAGCCTCTTTGCATTCACAGGCCCTACATTAGGAATTAAAGTGATACCAATCTGATATAAGAGTTCGTCCTGCAATACTTCCGTTTTTACTACATTTGCATTTAACATACAAATGTAAGATATGCTTCGTCGAATATTATTCTTGTTAATAATTATTTTCACAATTTCAGCTCAGGCGTTTGCGCAAACAGGCGTAATTAACGGAAGAGTTACCGATTCAAAAACACGTGAACCTTTGCCGGGTGTCAATGTTTTTGCGTCTCAAAACAAAGGGGTGACAACCGATACTAACGGCTGGTATTCTATTTTACTTACTCCCGGAGAACACGCCCTTAATTTTTCATTCATCGGCTATAAAACCGATGTACAGAAAGTGAAAATCAAAGTCTCGGAATTGAAAAACCTGAATGTTTCTCTGGAGTCAGAATCCACAGAACTCGACGGGGTTGTTGTATCGGCTGGTAAATTTGAACAAAAACTGAGTGAGGTTTCTGTTTCAATGGCCGTGATTAAACCTTCCTTTTTACAAAACAACAACATCACATCTCTGGATGCTGCTATTAACAAGCTTCCCGGTGTTATCATCCTGGAAGATCAACCCAGCATCCGCGGTGGGAGCGGCTTTAGCTACGGTTCCGGCAGTCGGGTATTATTACTTGTTGATGATTTACCCTTGTTATCAGCCGATATGGGAGATATTAAATGGGATTATCTTCCGGTAGAAAACATTGAACAGGTAGAAGTCATCAAAGGCGCTACATCCGCATTGTTCGGCTCTTCAGCACTCAACGGCGTTATCAATATTCGCACAGCTTTCCCCAGCGCTGTACCAGAAACAAAAATTACTTCTTTCAGCGGTCTATACATGAATCCTAAACGCGATAGTTTGCGCTGGTTCGGACAGAAACAACCTTCCTTTTCGGGTATTTCTGTTTTTCATTCCCGTATGATTAAAAATCTTGACGTTGTATTCGGAGCCAATGTTTATAATGAAGACAGCTATCGCGAAAAAGAATATGCCGAACGTTACCGTGGAAATGTGAATTTGCGTTACCGCGATAAAAAAGTAAAAGGCCTTTCCTACGGCGTTAATTTCAACAGCATGTATCAGAAAAAAAGCGATTTCTTTTTGTGGAAAAGCGCTGATTCTGCCTACAGCCAAATGCCAAACACTTCCGAACCTTTGCGTGGTGTCCGCATGAATGTTGATCCCTATGTTGTTTACTTTACACCCAAAGGTTACAGACATACATTGCGTACGCGCTTCTTCAGGCACACCAACCTGTTTGATGATACTACAAAAAACAACAAAGCAAATCTGTTTTACGGCGAATACCAGTTTCAGCGCATCATCATCGGAAACATGACTATGACGGCAGGCATTACAGGAATGTATTCGGAAGCCAATGCCAATATTTTCGGAGATCATTTTTGTTCCAGCACCGCAATCTTTGGACAATTTGATAAGAAGGTTAAAAAATGGAATTTCTCATTAGGCATTCGTGGCGACTACTTCCGCCTCGACAGTACTGAATCTGTTTCCGATTTACAAACTAAAATTTTCGGAACCAACATTGATTTGTTTTTTAAACCTACCGTTCGTGCAGGTGTTACATATCAGCTTGCAAAATTCACACACCTACGAACTTCATATGGGCAGGGCTATCGCTTTCCTTCTATCGCTGAAAAATATACGGCAACCAGTGTTGGCGGATTAAAGATTTTTCCAAATCCTCAACTGGAGCCTGAAACAGGATGGAGTGCGGAGTTGGGTGTACGGCAAGGCCTGCGCATTAGTCAATGGAGTGGATATCTTGATATAGCCGGATTCCTGACAGAATACACCAACATGATGGAATTTAATTTTGGTATTTACATTCCCGATTCCTTGCATATTACCAACCCGAATATTTTCCAGATTATGGAATACTCGGGCTTTAAATCCGTAAACGTAGGCAAAGCCCGAATCAGTGGAATTGATGTGATGATAACAGGCAAAGGTAAATTCTTCGGTTTGCCTGCCACACTGCTGGCCGGATATACATATACCAATCCCATCAATCTTTCGGGGGATGGCATTGATACAACCGGCACCTCAGAAACGAATATTTTAAAGTATCGTTTTTATCACTCAGCGAAAGCAGATTTTGAAGTAACCTGGAAACATTTCATTTTTGGTCTCAGTGGCATTTATTACAGCAATATGGTTAGCATTGACAAGGCTTTGCAGGATCCTATCATTCCGCTCAACCCAGCCCTGCCTGATAGTATACTGGATAAATACCGTATACTTCCCGGTTTAAAAAACTACAGGGCTAAACACAACAAGGGTCATGTTATTTTTGATGCACGACTTTCATATCAGCTAAATGATGTTGTTCGTTGTTCAGTGATTTTAAAAAACGTGTTTAACAAAGAATACATGGGCCGACCTGGTGACGTTGGTGCTCCGCGAAACATTACGTTGCAGCTGGTTGCTGATATTTAAAATCCAATGAACCCTGCAAAAAAAAATGTCTTTGTAGCCGCACTTGATTGGGGGCTGGGTCACACATCCCGCTCTGTTCCTCTGATTCGCTTACTTCAAAAAAAAGGTTGTCATGTAATCATTGGTGTAAGCGGAATGCAGAAAGTTTTTTTTGAAAGTGAATGTCCCGAAGCAGAATTAATTCCTCTTACCGGTTACAACATACAATATTCAAAATCACTTCCGCTCTCTGCAGGCCTTCTGCTTTCCTGGCCCCGCCTGAAAAAGATCATGCAGCAGGAAAATGAAGAATTAAAAAAAATATGCACAGATCACAAAATCGAAATTATTTTTTCGGATAATCGTTACGGTCTTTATCATCCGGATATTTTTTCCGTTTGTATTACACATCAGTTAAACCCACAACTTCCTTTTCTATTAAATCCTTTCCGGGAAAATGCTTCTGCTACAATTCAAAAATTGCTACAGCCCTTTCAGGAAATCTGGATTCCTGATTCACCGGAAATAGCATTATCGGGAGCACTTTCCATCAATCCAAACTTTAAAAATATTTTTTATTCCGGCATCCAAAGTCGCTTTGACACGAATATTAAAACTGACAAAACATTCCTGTACGATATAGCTGTCATGCTTTCCGGCCCTGAACCACACCGCAGCCGTTTCGAAAAAAGAATTTTAAAACAGCTAACCGAAACGTCACTCAAAGCGGTCGTCTTTCGTGGAATGCCCGGCATTGAAGAGATACAATCAACTGATAACATCCATATTTTTTCACATGCATCCACCCAACACATGCAGCAAATGATTTCTGATTCCCACATTGTGCTCTGTCGCGCCGGCTATTCCTCACTTTGTGATCTGATACGACTCAATAAAAAGGCAATTATTATTCCTACACCCGGGCAAACAGAGCAGAAATATCTTGCAGAATATCTGTCAAAAAAAGGATGGTTTCACACGGTTGGTGAAAAAAAAATACATCTTGACTTGGATATTGACAAAGCACTTTCATTATCTCCGATTCCTATAGAAAGCAACATCGGCGGGCTTTTAGAACAAAACATCCAACGTCTTCTGGAAAAATTATGACAAAAAAAAAGAGGAACAAATGCTCCTCTCGTTTTACTCTTTTATTGAAATTAGTTGGACAACTGAAAGCGATGAAAGGCTGTTACCTTTAAATCTTTGTCTGTTTCAGTCAAAAATTGTTTTACAGTTTTCTTGTTGTCTTTAATAAATTCCTGATTCAGCAGTGTGCTTTCTTTGAAGAATTTTTCAACCCTGCCCAAAGCAATTTTTTCAAGCATATTTTCAGGTTTCCCTTCATTACGTGCCAGTTCAACTGCGATTTCTTTTTCTTTTTCTACGATCGAAGGATCACAATCATCACGGTCAAGCGATACAGGGCTCATTGCAGCTATCTGCATGGCTATGTCTTTTGCAATTTCTGTTACGTTTGTGATTTCTTTCTTACTTAGCGCGGCCATAGAGGCAAGACGAAAGCCGGGATGGTTGTAGTTTACAACGTAAGGAGCTTCGAGTTTGCCATATTTAGACACTTCAATTTTTTCACCAATTTT
>JAZDMK010000132.1:0-20361 GCA_043800975.1 Bacteroidota bacterium
CTGTCGAGAATATGCGCAGGTTCGGTGCCTGCCGTATAATACTGCCAGGTGGCGGGATCGCGCCTGCGGCCCCATGCATCAAAATTTGTTTCATCCTGCATATTCCCGTTCTGATCGAGCAGGCCTGTGATTGAACCCAGATGATCTTTACAAAGATAATAATAAGTATCATTCCCGTTTTCAGTAATCACAATCGCAACAGGGCCATTGCTTCCGTTTATGTAATGATACTTCTTTTCGGTTACTCCATCGGTTACCACCTCGTAGCTGCCCACATACACTTTCTTTTGCAGTTGGGTGTTTGTAATAGGGTCGGTGAGTATGCTCACGCGCCTTTCTTCATCGGGGCCGTAGATAAATTCATTTTTAAATAGGCCATCTTCTGTTACATTTTTTACTTTACTAAAAGAAGTGTATTCAATGTTCTGATCGTTTTCGGGAACCGTGTTGGGGTTGCCGGTCAGTTTTGTTAATGCATGTATCTGATCGGGGTGATATGCATAATTGCCCGCATCATCCTTGGTGGCTATGTTTCCGTTGGGCTGGTAAGTGAGCGACACGGGTGTTTGCCCGGCAAGGGTGGCGCTGGTGAGGCGGTTCAGATTATCGTAGGTGAAACTTTCAGTTATGTTCCTTACCATATCCTTGCGCCAGCTCATGTTTCCGGTGGCGGGATCGGTGCTGTACATAAAAAATTGTTTTTTATCACTCACCGTTCCTGTAAGAATAATATTCAGGTTATCGTAATAATCGTACGAGTAATTCACTGGTACATTGTTGCCCAGCAAATCTCTTTCGGGTTTCCCGGTCGAAGTCATCTGCATGGCTGTCCAGATATTGTTGTTGCCCGAGATCACATTATTAAAATAACCGTTGTCGTCGTATTTGTTGGTTATCCCAAAACCATCGGGATAAATAATATCACTCACATTGCCGAAATCGTCGTAGAAATAATTGTAAGTGTAATCAATTCCTTCAATCTTCTCGGTATTGCTGCTCATGCGGCCCAGATTATCGTAGGTATAACTGATTTTACCATCGGCGTTGGTGATGCTTTCAGGCTTGCCCAGCCCGTTACCGCTTAACACATATGTATAAACTATGGGTTGCTGTCCCTGTTCGGTTTTGGTGTACAGGCGGCCCAACTGGTCATAAACCATTTCATACACATGGCTCATGGCATCGGTTTGCTTGGTCAGTTCACCTAAAGCGGAATATTCATAGGTGGTGGTTCCTGCATCGGGGTCTGTCAACTTTTTCTGCAAACCATATTTATCGTATTCCATTTCCACCGTTCCGCTTCCGTCGCTGATGGTTTTGGGTTTGCCATTGCTGTAGTATGTATAAGTAACCGTTCCTCCGTTGTCGGTGGCTTCGGTCAGTTGCCCGGTGGCATCCATTGTTTTGGTAGAGATTTGTCCTGCGGGATCGGTAACGGTTGTACTTAATGTGCCGTAAGAATATGAAGTGGTAAGGCTGTTAAAGTTCACCGTGCTTATCCTGCCGTAATCATCATAAGTGCTTACGGTCCATTTGGGTGTTTCGCTTTGGTAATAGGGCAGCGATTGGCGTATCTGCTGGCCCTTTTCGTTGTATTCGTTTTCGGCAAACAGTGCGCCGTTCATTCCTTCGGTCTGCACTTTCAGTTCGCGGCCCAGCAAATCGTACCATGTTTTTTTATCGGGGCTGTGTGCGTTCGAATTATTTGCAAAAGTAGAATACACGGCCAATGGCGGTGTTCCACTGTTTTCCCAGCTGTAGGTAAGTGTTGAAATTAATCCGTCAGGTGTAATCGTTTTCACGGGTCTTCCAAAGCCATCGTAAAAATTGCGTGTGATCAGGCCGTCGGGGCTTTTCGTGGTGAGCATGTTTCCAAAGCGGGGATCGAAAGTGCGTTCCACCGTGTTGTTCAATGCATCAGTTTCCTTGATCACAAATCGTCCCTTGCCGTCGTACTCCACATTGTTAAACCGGTTCTGGGCGAGGCCGGTTGCCGATACGGTAACCTGATCGGGCAGGCCAAACAGATTGTTGCTGTATGTAAATTCTGTTATTACCTGCTTATCATCAGGGTCAACAATCGGGTCGCTATTTTGAAAATGCAACTGCCCGTTGGAATAATATTCAAAGCTTGTTTCTCTTTTGTATAAGTCTTCACCTATTCTTTTAGAAGTAGAAATCTTGCCTTCAGGAAGTGCGGCAATGTGCCAGTTGGCTATGGAAGTAAAGGATGTTATTTCTTCAGTGGTTTTTAAGATTTCTCCTGATGGAACGCCACCGCTTAATGGACCACCAAAAATGTGATCGTAATAATACTTTTCAACCTTATTAGGCAGTCCATCGGTGTTTACTGAGTTTACCGTTATGTTACTTATATCGTGCAAGACGTCTTTATTTGAAAATTTGTCGGAATAATTAACGAACGTTTTACCATTATGCAAACACAAGTATGCCGGGATGCTTTGAGTAACCGTGGTAAGTGTGCTTAAATTTGCAAAAGCAGACGTTGAGGAAAGCCATCTGAAATAGAAGTTTCTGCCGGATTCAATGAAAAATTTGTCGTAAAATGTTGCTTCTATTTTCGTTTTATTCACAATATCATTCGTAATGAAATCATTAAAACCAAGAAAACCCAAACCCCGGGTATTTACTATTCCATTTTTGTAGATATAAGTGTAATCTTTCCACCCGCCTTTTCCATCCGGCATCGTCATTTGTGTTGCCAGAGTAATAGGACGTGCAAACGGATAATTGAACTGCAAATCATAAATTGATTGAAGAACCTGAGTATTTAAAACATCACAGTGCCTGACATAATTGTCATAAGTAAATTTAGTTTGGAAGTTCATTCCATCTGAAATCACTTCAGCAAGGTTTGTATTTTCATCTTTATGAAATGTAATATCTGCTAAAATTGAAATACCCGTCGTTTGGGTTTTGGGTATTGCCCAAATCAAATCAGATTTAGCATCCCAGTTGAAGTCCAGCGGACAAAAAGCCCAGAACCCCATGTCTTTTCCTTTAAGAGTATATCCGCCCGGCTGGGTGTATGTATTTGTTTCCGTTAGAAATTCTGTTTTATAGTTATTTTGCGATTGAAGCACTTGTTTTTTCGCATATTGAACGCTAATAATTGCACCTGTTTCATCCACAGTTGTTGGTCCGTCCTGATAAATGGAAATAATATCGCTCAGTCCGTCACCATTGGCATCCGCAACGAAGTGATGATTATCAATTCTTTCACAACTGTTATCATCAGGATCATGTATGATATTCCACTTGTCATCACATTCTTCTATATAATTAGTATTGCCAGAAATAGCAGATTCAATTCGTTTATCATAAGTTTTAAATTCCTTACCATCGGAATACAAAAACCACCAGGGTTTGTTTTCTGAATCAAAAGGGATATGACACAGCAAATCGCTTTTTCCGTCTCCGTTAAAATCGCCACAATACACATCAAACTTTTCAAATTCAATCCCCGACAAAGGAATTTGTGGGTCATCATCTATAATGGGAGGGTTTATACCTTCAACGGATGTAACAAGTTCAAAAAGTTGTGAAACGGCATTGTATTTATAAACACTAACATTTCCGTTTGGAGTTATAACTAAAATATCCTGCTTGCCATCTCCATCAAAGTCAAATGCAGATAACCTGTTTTTGTTGTTGGATGAATAAAAACCAAGTGAAGAATAAAAAAGCAAAGATATTGCTGGGCTTGCATTCGTGTAAGCTGTTATAGGAATTGATCCATCAACTTTAACAACGGCTCCAGTTCTTGCATTATAAAAAACAGATTCAGGCTTTCCATTCCCGTCAAAGTCCCCAACAAGCATATCAAGATTTTCGGTTGTTGCTATCTGATGACTTGGGCTATAGGATAAGTCTAAAAGCCACCATTGCTGTCCTGGTCTATAACGATACCTGTTAAAGTCATTTCTTAAAATATCCCCCGCTCCGTTTTTTATAACATATCTTGTAAAATATTCATCACGACCATCATTATTATCATCTGCAACGCAAAAGATATCACCACCAAAATGAAAACTTTCCTTATAGGTATATTGATTGCCATTCTTTTCTGTAAGCAAGAATAAAGCAGATTTAGTATCGCCACCCTCTTGCCACATTCCAAAAAAGTCCTGTCTGCCATCACCATTAAAATCAAGCGGTATTAACCCCATAAAATTATAAAAAGAAAAATCATCTGTAAAACCAATTACATTATTTGCTTTTTGAGGAAAATCCATTGAAAATGCATCAGTTTGGTCGCCCCAGTTAATTAAAGTAGAATTGAATTGCTGACCGCCAAGGCCGGCTTCGGTTATTTCCTGAAGATTACTTTGCCCGAAATGATTCTGTGTATATCTAAACTGATAGTTTTTAACCACACTGCCCTCACAAACCGATTTGATTCCTGACAACACTTTGGTATCCGCTATTCCACAACCTGCAACGTACCCAAAATTCACATCCTCTTTCAAAGTATATTGAAAAACGATTTCATTGTAGGGTTCAATCCCGGCATTTGCGTTACCTGTATATTTTATTTTCGAGATGTAAGACGACCCATTTTCTTGGGTGTATTCAAACAGCATGTAATTCCCGCTTTGGTCGGTTACTTTATTCAGGCGCCAAAGAAAAGCATATTCGTTGTTGTTTTTGTCTTTTGCTTTAATCCTTGAATCTGCTGTATTACCATATTCCAGTATCATTCCGTCTTTTGTATATACTGTAAACCATTGAGGTCCGTTATTAGCATAGCCATTGGCAACAATACGGGAAAACGATTCGTAAAGAGTTGCATATTCTGTTCCGTCTTCACCATATACAGATCCAACAGTCATTTCTAAACGATTTCCATCCAAGGCAAACAAGTCGTCAGTACCAAAATCAACAGGAGCAACTTTTTGATCGTAATAATAATTTTTTTGAATTCTGCTTATGGAAGATAGTCCGGCAAGATCCCACTTCCATCCAAGCAAACCTACTCCGGATTGACTATTATATTGAATACTTAAATCCGGTTTCATACCAGCAGTTCCGGGTGAAGTAAAAATCGGGATTGAATACGTAGCTGCTCCCGAAGGAGTGACACCAGCAGATCCCGCTGTTTTTCCAACCGGAAGATTATAGTCTAAGGTTCGGTTGTCAAGGTTTACAATATTCTGTTGGTAAGGCGTGGGCACCACCATCGACCAGTCGATAAATGCTTTGAAATTATTACCCATTCCATTTGCATTCGAGGGTGTGAAGCTAAAACCGGGATTAAGCAAAACTTTGTCCTGACCAATGTATTCCCAGTTGCCTGTATTTTCAAGGTTTGGCGTGTTGTCTTCAAGAAACACTCCCGTTTTCTGCTGCAACTGCTGCCCATTAGCTGTAATGGCTAGCAACATGCAGGTAGATGCTATTAAATATTTTCGAATTTTTTTCATAGAAACATTATTAAAAATGAACGTGATCGATTAGCGCTTTTCTAGTAATTCAATTTTCTTCTGTTGCTCATCCATTTTTTTGTTCATTTCAATAATGTATAGTGACAGCTCTTCAATTTTTTGAAGTAATAATGCATCCATTTCCCCCAAATTGATTCCGTCTTTTTTCACTTCTTCTTCCGAAGGTACACCCGGCAAATGATTGTTCTTCTTGATAAACATTTCAAGATCATAAATTGAAAGTTTATTGTAATTAGGGTTAAACACAAAATCTGCCCAACTGTTAAGATTTACTTCTACTGCGCGGGCATATATTTTTCCATCAACAGCAAGTTTACCATCTGTTGGAACATCCGTTGTCCCAATTCCCACTTTGGTATTATTTGTAAGTGCCATATAGTTGTTGTTCCACACCCACAAATCGCCACCATTCCCTGTTGGGTCATCTTTACCAACCACCGTTTTTTTCATAGAATAGTAATTTAAAAGCAGTGCACCACCGGTGTTATCACTTGCATCAATATGAGCGTTGGCACCATTATAACCCAGTTCAACATAACCCAGATTATTACCAAATCTTCCATATCCGTTTACATCCAATGCTGTTGCAGGGCTGCAATTGCCTATACCCACTTTTTCATACACACACAAATTGGTAAATTGAACCTGATTCGGTCCAACAATCTGAAGGTTGTTTGCCTTTAGTGTATTCCCCGTTATCGTTCCTTCTGCCAGAACATTTCCGTATACTTCAAGGCTAACGCCGGGTGTAGGCGGAATGGGCGGGTTGCTGCCACCGCCAATTTTCATGTAATCCTCTACCGCTGCGCTTTTGGTAAAGTTCGAATCGGAAAGCATTTTGGTTGAGTTAATTTTATCGGTAATCATCACATGGCTTGTAAACACAGTCCCTGTAATAATGGCATCGCCGTCCACATGCAGTTTTACCTGAGGGCTGGATGTGCCTATACCAATATTGGCAGTAGATAAACTGATGAGGTTTCCGTTGTCGAGCCTCCAGCCGCTTATTTCAAAAATATCTGAATAGGTTCCGTTTCCGGTAAGCACCAGATTGCTGTTTCCGTTAAAAGGAAGCATGATTAATTTTCCATCGGTGTTGTAGGTAAGATAACCGCTTCCTGTGCCGGAAAAACTTTTCATGATAAGTCCGCCATTAATATCCAGCGTCATCCATTCATTTCCGTTCGTTTTAAAAGTAAGGGGCTGGCTATTGATGGTGCCAATGAAATCACCACTACTAATATTATTCCCTCCAACCGACCACTTCTGTCCGCCTTGTGAGTATACATTCAAAGAAATAAACATGCCTGCAACCGCAGCAGCAATAAACGAAAGGGATTTAAAACTTTTCATAGATGACGGGATTTTTACGATTTATTAAAACTATTTGTCGTCAAAGATATTTGGATGATATTTCAAAAACAATAAGGAAATCACGTAAATATTTCTGCTTTGCATTTTTAAACCATTATATAATGTGATAATCATTTATACAAAACGAAACTGTTTTTAATGATTAATGCCCCGAGAATTGAAAAGGTTCCGCATTTTTAAAATCTTTTTTTCATTCTTTAGTGAAACTTCGTGCCTTGGTGTCTTTGTGGCAGGAAAAACCGAAAAATATCAACCACCGCTTGCCTGCCTTTCTATGTGACTATGTTTTCCTACTGTTTTCTATGTGTTAAAAAATCCGCCAAGTAAAAAAATCTTCTGTGTTCTTCTGTGTATCTGTGTTTCCGTGGCTTTGTATTTTTTGGTGAATTTTTATTCGCTTCATTGTTTAATTTTTATATGGGCTCATGAATTCGCTCCGCTCAGTTGTGTTTTGGTATTTTGCCCGCCCGTGTGAACATCCGTTCGGTCGGGGTGGCATTGTATTTACCTTCACTTCTTACCTCCTTGTTCTTTATTCCTTGCTCCTTGTTCAATAAAAAAAGCCCCCGTTTCCGGAGGCTTCCTCTTTTAACCTAATAATAACAACTAACTATGAAAAAATTCAAAACGGTCACGCCGTCGGATTTGCATTTTCAATTGGCACAAGATAAATCGTCAAATCAACTTCCTCACCATTTTCAACCTTCACATTCGGGTCAACATACGTTTCATACCCCTCACATTCAATGCGCAGATTGTGCGTTCCACCATCAATAGCTTCAATCAGGCTGTAGCCGTCTTCATCACTTTCATCAGTAAGGTTGTCTTTACCCAAAGTAACCGTTGCCCCCTCAACAGGAAGGTTGGTATTTGCATCAATCACCGAAATGTTCACCAGTGCTTTCATCGCTTCAACGCTGGCTTCCGATTCAACATTGCTTTTGTGGTGTCCTGTGTCGATGATCTGTCTTGCATTTTCAAACTCCATATAAAAACGGTCATTGGTGTCTCTGAACACAAGCATCATCTTATCCACTTCATTTGTCCATAGCAGTCTGATTTCACGAATCAGTTTCGCAATCTTACGGTTGTTCGATACGCTCCGGCTGTTCGCCACTTCAGGCGCTTCAGCTTCAAGTTTAAATTTGTCAAGCACCGTATTCATTTCGCTCAATACCGTGTTATCAGCGCCGTAGCTGTTCAGTATCACAGTGCCGATATTCATCGCCAGATCATAAATACCCTGACAAAAGGGGATTAGCATATGATCCGGTTTTCTTTTCAGAAAGGTATCTGTCACACGAACTTCACCCATCAAAGAATAATTTTCGGTCTTGCTCGCGTATGCATAAATAGAACCTGCTACATGCACCGTTTCGCGAACAAGCTTTTCCTTGATTCGGTTTTTGTTTTCTGTAACACCCATAATAGATAATTCCTGTTCTTCAATAATATGCTCAAGCTCTGCCTCCTTGGTTTTAACTGCCTGTACCGAGTTGGCAAGCTCCGCAATGGTATTGATCAGGGCTGCTTCTTCCTCGCACACTTTCAAAGCCGTGCGATTCATGTGCATTTGATTTCTGAATCTTGTTTTCATGGCTGAAACTTTTTAAATTGTTATTTTTTCTTTTAGCTCCAGACCCGTCAACATTGGCGAATCTTGATACTAAGATAGCATTCCCCGCGCAAACAGTCAATATCCGATAAAGCAACGGTCGCTATCATTAAGTTAACGGTCGTTTCCGATAAGTTAACGGAGATATGTCAATATCTATATATGATACAACACATGCAACATAAATCGATTAATCTACACCACCCTCATACCAGCACTTGCAAAATTCAGTGCCGTCATATTAGAAAAAAACTAATAGCTCCTCCACTTTTTAAGGGGAGGTGGCAAACCGCAGGTTTGACGGAGGGGTTAAATGCGTATGTTGACGGAGTAGATTACTAATAACCTCTTGTGCCTTGTGCCTATTTCTATTTTCGTACTTCGTAAGTTCGTATCAATTCGTACTTCGTTGAGATACTGCAACTGCTACTACCACTGCCACTATCGAATGCTGTATTTTCTTCTGTCTTCTGACTTCCAACTTCGAGCATTTTCCATGTTTCACTGTCCGCTCTCCCTGCTCACAAGTCCACCCTCCATGCTTGACTGTTCGGCCTTCATGATTCGTAAGTTAGGGCGCCATGCTTAACTGTTCTTTCTCCATGTTTGACTGTTCGGACGCCATGCTTGACGGTTCAGGCGCTATGCTTAACGGTTCAGGCTCTATGTTTGACGGTTCAGGCTTTATGCTTGACGGTTCAGCCCTTATGTTCTCATGTTCGCACGCCATGCTTAATCTCCCGCCCGGCATGCTCTTCCGTCTCTCTCCCTTTCTTTACTGTCCGGCCAAAATCCACCTCCGCCCGCCTCCATCCGGTACAAACCGGGCTGCCTGACTGAAATCACTAACCCAATAATGGAAGTTCGGCGGGCGCCATCATTGAATTAAAAAGCAATCAATAATAAACAAACCTTTCTCCAACAAAAACGTAAAAGATTTGACTTTGACAATTAATCTTTGTATTTTTGAACAACCTCACTTCAACGATGATAAAGTATACAAGTCTGTTTTTTTTCATGGTATTGTTCAATGCCGTGAATGCCCAGTGCGATAAGAGCCTTGCCAAGGTGTATCGCTTTGCCGGCAAAGATGTGTATTACAATTCCGATCCGGTGAAAAAATATACGGTGGTGTATGAACTGAACACAACCCTCCCCGCTCCTACTTTTCAGCAGGTTTTCAATGTGGGATATGCTGTAAACTTTGTGCTGGAGCAAGCCAAGCTCGCCAACAAAACCGACGGAAAGCCTTACGACGCAATCATTACCGTGGAAGGTTCGGATAAAGATGTGGCTATTAAATTTGAACAGCAAACCGATTCAACCCAGTCGTCCCTCACGCACGTACGGCGCAGCGGCGATAAATTTGTTTTTGTTTTGTGCGAACCGGTGTGCCCCTACGATGTGGCCTTTGAAATAAAAGCCAAACCCAGGTTCCCGGTAAGCATTGTCAACACCGTGATGAAGAAAGTAAACCGCAAAAAACTATTCGGCAAACGCCCCGCCTTCGATGCGGTGATTATCGGAAACGATAAGATTCATTATGCGATAAAATTCAAGTAAGAGTTTTCGTTTTTCTTTAACCGCAAAGAGCGCAAAGAAAAATTACGCAAAGGACGCAAAGGTAATTCACTTTTCCCTTGTGGCTTGTGGCTTGTGGCTTGTTGAATTTCTCATAACTTATAACTCATAACTCATAACCACTTTTCCCTTGTGCCTTTTGCCTTTTCGGTCTCCGGTCTTCGGTCTTCTGACTTTTAAAAAGAATAATCCGTAAACTGCGGGCAGGGCACATCGGATGCTTTCCGTTTGCGCGGGGCCTGATTGATTTTAAACAGCAGTGATAATTCGTGCGAGCCGCCGCTGTTGCCGGCCAGGCGCGAGATTGTAAGATCGTAGGAATAACCCATGGTGCAGGCTTTTGTTTTTAACCCGATCAGAATCACAATCGCATCGTTGTTGGCATATCCGTGGCTGTAGCCTTTAAACAAAGGCAAACCGCGGTACCAGATTCCCGTGATCAACGGTGCCCGCGACCAATATCCACCCAGATCGAACTGATCGTATTTGCCCTGCATTTTATACATAAAAGCAAACGATAAACTTTCTTCATGCAGCAGGCGCTTGGTAGATTTGCTTCGTTTAAATTTCCCGCCACCAAATACTGTCAGCTTCATCGGCAGTATGCTTTCACTTCCCATAAAGAAAGTCTGGTTAGGATGTATCAGATGATCGATCGAACTACCGAACCAGTATGCTTCGGAATAGGTGAGCAAAGAAGCACCAGCATCGAAATTATTGGTTTTGTTTAATATGGGAACTTCAATGCTGTTGGAAGCAGTTCCTGATAAAGTAATCTGATCACCGAACGTAAGATTATAAAAATCGATGCTCTGCGTTGTGTTATAAAAGCTGATTCCAGGCCTGACCTGTATTTTTTCAGTAACCGGAATCCGGTATGAATAGGCAATGCCGGCCGTGGTGCGGGCCATTTTCCCGGATCCGGCCTGATCGCGCATAAAATTAATACCAATGCCTGAACTCAGCGATTGAATATTATGATCAAAACATGCAGCATAGGTAACAAATCCTTTTGGAATGGCCGGCCACTGATCGCGGAAGTTCAGCGCAAAGCGGCTGCCATCGGTTGTTCCCGCAAAGGAAGGCGCCAGATACAAAGGCGCCGCATAGAATTGAGAGAATTGCGGATCCTGCGCCATCACTTGCTTTCCTGCAAGGCAACAAAGGAATATGAGCAATATGTTTTTCACTTTTCTCATCGTATCAATGTTATATCGCCTGCTTTCATAAATGCACGTCCATCCGCAAAGCGGCCCTCCGCCTTCCATACATACACATCGGGTTTGCATTCCACATCGCGGTAATATCCATCCCACCCGATATTCACATCCTTCGATTCAAAAATTAATTCTCCCCAACGATTAAAAATACTTAAACGGTATTCGGAAACCCCTTTGAATATTGGGTGAAACACATCGTTGCTGTAATCGTTCGGCGAATAATAACCGCCTGTGGGGCCGGAATTGGAAGGAGTGAATGCATTCGGAAACAATATCTCTCCGCTCGATTGCGCAGATACAGCTTCCTGAAGAATGTAATACGAAGGGCATCCGCCGGAAGAAGTAACAAGCAGTGAAATATCATACACACCCACTTCGGTATATACATGCGTCGGGTTCTGCTCTGTAGAAGTAGACCCATCACCGAAATCCCAGAACCAGGTTACTGCATTTTCAGATAAATCGTAACAATGCACAGGCTGATCGGGAAGATACACAACGTTGGGTGCAAGTGTAAAGAATGCATGCGGGATTACAAAAACAGTAATGGTAACATTTGCAATTGTATCCACACCCCCGTCGCCAAAGGCAATCAGCTGCACAATATAAACACCGGGATTCTGATACACATGTATGGGTTCAAAATCGGTAGACGTCATCCCATCACCAAAATCCCAGATATATGAATCAGCATACTGACTGTGATTGGAAAAAGAAACAGTAAGCGGCGCACAGCCCGATGCCGAAGAATCAAAATCTGCAACGGGACGCGGTGGCACAATCTGAATGGACTGTGATAATGTATCAGAGCAATGCGTTCCGGCAACAATTAAAGTGATCGGATAAGTGCCCCAGGCAGTATAGATATGCGAAATGGGTTCATTTAATGATGTTGTTGTACCATCACCAAAATCCCAGTTGTAATTCCAGCCACTGCCGGGAGAAAGATTGTCAATCGTTACGTTCGTTGCAGGAAAAGTTTGCAGTAAAGGAGAAACCGAAAACTGCGCAACAGGTGTTGCCCATACATAAACATTCTGCTGCGCTGTATCGCTACACCCGTATATTGACGTGGCAACCAGCATGACGTGATAAATCGTATCGTGATAAGAACTGTTGACAAAAGAGTGTACCGGATTTTCCAGATTGGACGTAGAACCATCACCAAACGTCCATGAATACGATCCTGCACCAATCGACTGATCAGTGAAATCAATCAACAAAGGAGAACAACCCGAAGTATCCGAATCAAAATTGGCAAGCACTTCCGGATTTACAGTAACAAGTTTAACGATTGTATCCGAGCATCCGTAGGCGTTCCAGACAATGAGACGAACATTGTAAGTACTCGGTGTACTGATAGAATTTACATACGTATGTGTTACAACCGGGCTCGACGAAGCGCTGAATGTACCATCTCCAAAGCGCCATTGATACTGCGTTGCACCAGTTGAAAGCTGATTGAATGTTGCTGCAAAAGGTGTACATCCCGATGTGGTAACAATGTCGAAATTGGCTACAGGCTTGGGATGAATCAGTATGGATCCATACGAAGTATCCGTGCATGAAAAGAAAGAAGTTGTAATTAAAGTGATATTGTATGTCGTATCTTGTTGGCTGGTGTTGGTATATAGATGAACTATGTTGGGACCACCGATCACAGAAGTGCCATCACCAAAAATCCAGTGATACTGAACGCCACCGGGAACTGCAGCAAGCTGGGCAAACACCGGATTACAGGCAGTGTCAGGAGAAACAGTAAATGTGTACTGTGGATTCGGATATACAGTAATAAACTGCGAAGAAGTATCACGACATCCATTTGCAGAGATGGCAATCAACTGAACATTGAAGAAGAGAATAAAAGTTGTATCGTTCACAAAAGTGTGCGAAGGATTGCTGCTGCTGTCGGGCGGACTGCCATCACCGAAAATCCAGATCTGTGAAGTGTAACCAACGGATGCATTCGTAAACTGAACCGTCACCGGACTGCATCCCGGCAAGGCATTGTGCGAAAAAGCAGAAGCCGGCATAGGGTGCACCACAATATCCTGCGTTATGGAATCCTTGCAACCAAAGGTTGAGCTCGCGACCATTTTTATATGATACACCACATCGACGGATGACATATTATAAAAAATATGCTGCGGTGTTGTGTCGGTTGAAAAAGTGCCATCGCCGAAACTCCAGTAATAGGTGCTGCCGTTCGTTGTTGTATTATTGAATGTGATTTGCAAGGGCGGACAACCCTGCGTTACGCTGGGAACAAAGGAAGGAACAGGCAGCGGCTCAATATTGATTGATAAAGTATCCGAATCGGAACACCAGTTGGTAGCTACCGTAAGTATAATATCGACGGGACCTGTAGAGGTATAAACGGTTGTCGGGTTTTGCTGCGTGGATGTTTGTCCGTTGCCAAATACCCAGTTCCAACTGGTAATAGTTCCTGTTGATATCGTTGAAAGATCGGTAAACACAGCTGTTTCTCCCAGACACACATTGGCAGCAGAAAAATCTGCTACCGGTGAAGGACGTATCGTAACACTATGATGAACATGATCGGAGCATCCGTTCAAACTTGTAACTGCAAGCTGAACATCGTACACACCGGGACTTCCATAAAACTGGGAGGGCGGGTTTGCAACTGAACTGTAGTTACCGTTATCAAAATCCCATGCATAGGAAACAATCGGTGAAGAGGAAGAAGATGTATTTGTAAAAACGACCGTCATGGAGTCGCAGGCCTGCGTTCCGCTTTGCGTGAAAGCAGCATCCGGCGCGGGAAGCACAACAAGCACCATTGTATCGCGATCGTAACAGGAAGCCGTCCCTCCTGTTATGTTTACTTCCAGAATCACATTGTATGTGCCGGCTGTATTGTAAACCTGAGTCGGCGGATTCGCAGCTGTGGAAGTGTTTCCGTTTCCGAAAGTCCATAAATATGAATTGGCACCGCCGGTTGTTAAGTTGGTAAACGTTACGTTCTGCCCTGCACACACGGGATTCGGATTCATTGAAAAAGCGGCATGCGGTCGCGGAACAATATTCACAACGATGTATGCCGTGTCCACACCGCAATAGCTGCTGTCGATCAGCATCACATTGTAGGTTCCGATTCCGGGATATGCGATGGGAATAGCGCCCCACATAGGTGGCGACCAGGGCCTCCATCCAACGATAGAGTCATGTCCAAAGCCCCAGTAATTACCGAAGTTCCAGAATTCGTAGCGTTGGGCAGTGTTACCGTAAGCATAACAATTGCGGTCAGTCGTGTTTGTGAAAAGCACCTGCGTATCAGGATAACAAAGGAGTGTATTGCTGGCAGTAATATCTGCATCATCAATATCCCAGACCTGAATCGGGTAATAACTTGCTGAAGAAGGTGTCCCAAGGTTGCAGTAGTTCTCGGCTGTAAGCGTTACGGTGATATTACAATTCGCGGTTCCCGGCAAATACGTGTGTGAAACAATTTGTCCTGCGTTGGTATAATTGTGCGTCTGTATCGGGCTCCCATCGCCGAAGTCCCAGGTGAACACCGTTGTTTCAGAAACGTTGGTGCTGGAATTTAAAAAATTAAATATTGCCGGTGTGCAGCCATACACGGGACTTCCCATCGGTATCTGTATGGAAGCAGATGGGGTTCGCTCCATCACGACAACACCCGTAATCACGCAGCCGGTGCTGATTTCGGTAAATGTTATCACAAAAGTATCGATGGCTGCAAGGTATGTATGTGTTAATGCAGCCGGTGGAATTAAAGATGCGCCGCTCTGAACAGGAGTTCCATCGCCCCAGTTGATTGTATAAGGACCCACGTTTTGATTGGCTTGAACATAAACGGTGTAGTTTCCGGGAAGACAATTTATCCAATAGGGATTTGAACTGAGGTTGCCGTTGCCATCATATAGCTGAGGACACTGTGCGCTGACTGGAGCAGATAGAAGCAGCATTATGGCACTTACCATGTTCAACAAAATCAATGTTCTTATGTTCTGCTTTATTCTCTGCATTATTCAATAAAAATAAGCAATGTAAGTACACAAAGCAAAAGAAGATTTTAACATTCCCTCGTTTAAAAAACTATAAAGAAAAGATGACTCACCGGTTTACCTTCGATTAACCAATGAATTCTAAGGGTTAATGATTTTTTTAAACAAAAAAAGATACGAGTAAACCCGTATCTTTTATAACATATAAAACTAAAATAAATTTATCTGATCAGCGTTACAGTTCCTCTTTTCTGAATGTAATCACCTTTTGAATTCTGAAATTTGAACATATACACATACACACCCATTTCAACATCGTTTCCTTTGTATGATCCATTCCATCCTTTTTCTTTATCTGTAGTATAAAACAGTTGTTCGCCCCAACGGTTAAATACATTAAACTCATAATTTGTAACATCCACAAACGCCATTTCTGGTTTGAATTCATTATTCACACCACCGGGAACAAAAGCGTTAGGAACGAAGAAATGCGGGTTCTGGAATGTGATTACTTCATTGGAGAAACTTGAATCGGCGAAGTTGTACATATTTCCAAAACCTTCCTGTGCTTTGATATAATATTTGAATTCACCTTTGGTTTCAAGCATTGCCGAAACATCGTCGATATAACTATTCGTTCCAAATGGAAGAATAGCAATTGGAACAGACTCAATCTCGTCATTAACTTTGCGATAAATTGAATAGGTCATTACATTTCCAAGCCACAATTGGTAATCATTCCAAGTAAGGTAATTGGTCATGTCGTTTTTACTTTCACCTGTCAGCAAAATCGTTTGTGCAAGATTAGATGTAATCGCTTCGTTGTTGCAGCTATCCACTACGATGACTTTGTATGTATAACTCTGCATCTTAGGCGAAGTTTCAAAATCCATATAAATCAGAATTGGATTTGTAACATTACCAATTGTTGCAATTTCGTAGAATGCACCCAAAGGATCATCGGCGCGCATGATTCTGTAGTTTTTCACAAAGGCTGAAGTATCTACAAAGCATGACAATTCTATATAATCATTACTCACTACCGTAACATGATTGATATAACAGAACTGCGGCACTTTTGGGAAAGTGACAATAACACATTCAATGTTTGAGGTAGAAGTGTGCAATCCGGAAGTGTCAATTGCCTGCACAAAATAACAAAGTGTGGATCCCACATTCAGGTTATTATGTACATAGGATGTATCCGTAGAAGTTGTTGTTGTAAGCAATTGTATCGGGCCTGCATTCTCACTAACAAACAGCCTGTATTCTTTCACACCAGGCTTCATATTCACATAGCTGTTCCAGCGGATTGTGTTATTGGCATCGCAAATATCAAAAGAAGTTGTCATGAAAATTGTTCGATGCAGACTACTCATAGGACTTGTATTCAAGCAACTGTCAATAGCGGCAATGGTATAGTATTCGGTCATATCACCCGCATTCGAAATAAGGTTAGTGAAAGTGGTGTTATTAATACCATAGACGGTATCCAGCGCTGTCCAGACACCGTTTATCATCTGATACACAATATAACCGATTGCATCGGGCGAAGTACTGGGAGACCAACTAATAACTGCATTTTGTGTAGCAAGATCAACCGAAACAGTATCAATTAAAGGGCTAGCGGGTGGCGTGATATCCTGAAAAATATCTCCGTCGACATTGGATACAGAAATGCATCCTAATGAATCACCAATTTCGATGCGGTAATTCAGAAACTGATTACAAAAGAAAATGGTATCGGGATAATAAAAAATTTGTGTAGAATCAATCAGCGTCCACGTTCCTGCAGGATATTCCCTATAGATTCTGTACCATGGAAACGTAGAGGATAACGCAGGTATTCTTAAAGGATTCCAGGACAATGCAGCAAAACCTAATCCTGTATTGGCTGCACTCAGATGAATAGATTTCAGCGTATCGCCGGGAACAGAATAACGATGGCCGGTACATTCCGATCGGGTAACAATGTAGTAGTAAACCGGAGCTGCATTGGCATTTATAGTCGTATGCGTGTATGTAGAAGTGTTAATATTAAACACACTGTCAATTAACGTAAACGGTCCGGCTGCGTTAGCAGAAGAATAGATTTGATAACAGTCGAAAATTCCAAGAGTATCAATACTTGGCACCCAAGTTAGTGTAACATGTCCTGCGGCATCTACTGCCAGGCAATGCAAACGGGGTGCGTTAATAGAATCGGTATATAAAGTGTAATCCACATTTGAAACTGAAACACAACCCAGCGAATCCCCTACTTCTATGCGATACCTGTTTGTATCACATCTTAAAATATTAGTTGTGCTATACGTTGTGTTTAATGTTGAATCAAAAATTTGCCATCCAAGCGTAGGATCATCTCTGTATATTCTGTAATACGGGAATGTATGCGGATGAGGTGGCGTATGAATCGGATTCCACGTAAGGAATGCAGATGCATTACCAACATTTGAAACCTGCAAATACATCGTATTCATTGTATCGGATGGTGCAGAGTAAAAAATTCCGTTGCAACCGGACCGGGTCTGCAAATAATAGTACCTTGGGCCAAGGTTTGCGTTAGTTGTTGTATGGGTATATGAAGTGGTATTGTAATTAAATATACTGTCTATCTCTGTAAACGGACCCGCCGGGTTTGCAGCATAAAAAATATGATAGCTGTTGAAAGACGGGAACGTATCAACGGGTGGTATCCACGTTAAAGTAACGCCACCATTTGGTTGAACAGCCAGACATCTGAGGTCTGGCGCTGGCAAAATGGGTGTCGACTTGACGACTATAGTAATGGTTTGAATACTGTAGGCGGGTGCAGGACAGAAGTCGTCCTGCGCTTTCAAAATAAAATTATACACATTAGAAGTAGAGCCGCATCCAACCAGTGTTGCCAGATGGTCGCATGTTGTTTGCCAGCTGAAAGTTGTGTTTACTCCAAACTGAGCTGAGGCCGGCGGTGGCGGTGTAAGGGTAGCACAGGGTGGGTTCAGACATCCCGTGGTTGTACTCGTATAGCCTGTACCAAACTGTTGACCTGAAGCATAAATAGATAAAGTTTGAAAAACGCCGTTGGGTAATTGTTCAAAATCGGTAGCAGCAAAAGGGAATGTTACTAATTCCCCGGCATAAACTGTGTCCGAGTACCACTCGTAAAATCCATTGGCAGGATTTATAAACGGAGCTTGGGCTATCGGGGGCGTATTACCCGGGCAATTCAATATTACAACTTGCATTTCCCGGAAAATTTCGGCCACTTTCACACCACACTTCCATGATTCCACTTTACAAACCGTTACAAATGCACCTTGCGTATAGGAGGTAAAACTAATCTCACCTGTATAAACATCCACTAAGGCAGCAACATTTGCTGGATTATGCGTTGGCCCGGGCAAGGGGCTGTTAAAGGAATACCCAGCATTATAAGCCGCTATCGGGATCCCCGGAGGTCCTGAATCGTCAAGAGGCTGACCCCATTTATAGGCTAAAGAATCCAGGTCCCTGTCAACTGCATTGTGGTTGTATGTAAATGGATAACCGGCACAAATAACTGTTGAGGGCTTTTCAGTGAAAGTAGGTGAATTATCGAAACATGGATTTGCATTCGCTCCGTTAAAAGAATACATCACAGCCCGTAAAGTCCAGCCAATGCCCGAAGCTCCGATAATATTTGTGCAGGGGTTTCTGCAACACAGCGAATACGTGAAAATCCAACCTGCCGCGGGTGGCACACCTGATAAAGTAACTGCTCCCGATTCATAAATCCACTCCTCAACAGCTCCTGTATTAGGCAAAGCAGGTGTAGGCGTACATGTAATATTGGGGTACGCAACATTGCAATCAGGGGAAATATCCGTCTGTGAAATCAGATTCATAGTAACAGGTGTTGTATTTCCTACTGAAGGGTAATTGATAATATTCATTGTTTCAGTAGCACTAAATGTAATTCCATTACATTCCCTGTAACACTTCATCGTAAACTTATATTGCCCTGAAGGCAGACACTGCCAGGTAATTTCACCCCCCATATAATGCGAGGCAAAGAGACCGAAAGTAGAAAAGAGCAAAAAGAATGAAACTATCAGTTTTTTAAAATTCATCGAGCTGTGTTTTAACAGTAAGCAAAAATAACAAAATATCGAATATTTCATATACGTCCGATTACTAATTCTAAAAAAATCTCTGGGGCGAAATACTTTTTGGCCAAGGTTTTAATCTGATCAGAATTAACTTTTCTGATATCATCTGCAAAAACCTGAACAAAATCGTAGGGAAGGCCATCCATATAGAGTGATTTCGTAGCTTCAGCAAGTGCAAATGGCCCATCTAATCCACGCAAAAGATTTCCTATCATATAATTTTTAACTGTTTCCAGTTCTTCAGGGCCAACCAACTCATTTTGAAGAACTTTAATTTCTTTATAAATTTCATCTATGGCCTTGCTGGTAACGTCGGCCCTGATTTCAGAAGAAATGACAAAAAAACCAGCGTTACGGAGGGAAATTAGCGAAGAGCCAATTCCATAGGTATATCCTTTTTCTTCCCGGATATTTGTCATCAATCTTGAACCAAAATAACCACCCAGAATTGTATTCAGCACTTTCAGATTGTTATAATCTTCGTGTTTTTTATTTGGCATGAGCATTCCCATACGTATAGCAGACTGCAGAGCATCTTCCTTGGGAACAAAGTGCCGGCCAGTATTTCCCTGCTCAACTTTAAAAAATGGAGAACCGGCTTTTGCTGATTCAGGAATTTGAGTGGATCCAAAACCTTGGGAAACCGACTGAATTATTTCTTCTGAAATTTTTCCGGCAACAACCAGAAAAAAATTTCCTTCAAGGTATTTCTTCTGATAATACTGATAGGCTTCTTCTCTTGTAATTTTCTGAAAGGCTTCTTCATCAATTGTAAGACCATAAGGATTCGATTTCCCAAATAACAACTTACTGAAACGCAGCCTAGCCTGATAACTTAACTTTTCGTAGTTAACAATAAATTTTTGTTTTTTTCTTTCAACAAGTTTCACGAACTCATGCTCGGGAAAATTCGCATTAAAAAGAATTTCCGCAAATAACGGGATAGTCTTTAAAGCCACGTCATTCCTTGTGTAAAGACAAGCG
>JAZDMK010000137.1:0-3711 GCA_043800975.1 Bacteroidota bacterium
GCCCCCTCTATTCTGTCAATAACGTAATCCCGCTCAAATCCGCTTTCCCGTTTTTTAAAAAAGCATAGGTCAGCTTATCTGCTTGGCAGTTGATAAACCGGATTCGTTTCAGACTTTTGTTTTTAAAGAAAGTGTTTGTAAGCGTCACGTTCTGGAATGTTACTTTTTTAAAAGCGCAGTTTTCAAAAGCGCAGTCTTCTACTGTACCCTCGAAAACGATATCCATGATCATCATTCCTATAAAAGAGGTGCGGTGCAATACTGCATTGGCAATGGGGTTGCTCTGAAAGCCACCCGTTTTAAAAACCGCTCCGCTAAAATCGGCGCCGGAGAAATCGCAGCCCAAACTATAGCTTTCCGTGAATTCAGTTTCATTCAGCGAACAATCTTTAAACAAATTGCCGGATAAGTTCGAACCCTGAATACGGCTATTGCTGATATCGGAGCCCGAGAAGTCGCAGCGGTCAATATTATTGCCTTTCAGAAGAAGCCCCGACAAATCGGAACCCACAAACAGGCAGCGCTGCATATTGGAAGAACTGAATTTTTCGTGCAGGTTTTTCAGGCCCGAAAAGTCGGCGTCCATCCAGTTCCCGCGCGACATATCCCAACTAAGCCGATGCTTCTTCTTTGGGGAGGGCAGCTCAGCGGCTTGTTTATCAAGCGATACTGCGGATGCCGTTTCAGTAGACGCAGAAGGGAAGTCGGCTGAAAAATAATTAAGGTCAACATTCAGAATTTTAGCGAGGCGGTTTAGCGTAACGATATCCGGCATCGATTCTCCGCGTTCCCATTTTCCCACAGCCTGTGCGCTGATGAACATATGCCCGGCAAGCTGCGCCTGCGAGAGATTTATTTTCTTTCGTGCTTCCGTTATTTTGCTGCCAATCGTTTTCGTTTCCATAGCTATCTTTTTTTTGATTTACGACGCTGCAAAGATACTTCGGTTCATTGCCGGAATCAACAAAATGCAGCTACTAATGGTTGTAATAACGTAATATATGGTTGTTATTTGACAACCGATAGTTGTATGTGCTGGAAAGTGAGGTTTGTTTTTTGTGTGTTGTGGAGCAACTGATTGGTTTGCCCGTGAACAAAGTTTTTAATACGCGATTTTTTTGTGGTTCTAATGAAAAAAATGGATTGGATTTGAACAAGTAATTATTCGTTGAGGCAAGAAAAAACCTCCGTAGAATTAAATTTCTACGGAGGTTTTAACAATAATTATTTGAACTGAGATTATTTCTTAGATAAGTTTTCAATCTTCTGGTTCATAAGATCAATTTGTTTTTGTTGGTTTTCGATAATTTTCTGCAGAGCTTCATTTTTTGCATTCAGTTCTTTTACTGAATTAATTAAAATAAAATCAAGCGCCGAAGGATCAAAAGTATAATAACCATCTTTGGAATTCTTATCAACAGGTCCCGAATTACCACTTTGTCCATTACGCATCGTAGCATCAGATGAAGATTTTTGCCCCATCATGTTAACCGTATAAGGAAGTACTTCAAGCATGTCCTGTGCAATGACACCTACATATTTTGTATCAGTTGGGAGACCTGCGATACCATTGTACTCGAACCATACAGGGTTAATTTCCATCAGTTTTGATAAACCATCAGTATAGGGCTCAATATTCTTTTTCAGCCTCTTGTCAGAAGACACAGACCAACTTCCGCCACCTGGTTTTCCTGCTGTACCATTTACTTCCAAAACAAAAGCTGGAGCCGCGGTCATGATGCCGACATTTCCAGTCTCAGTTATTCGCATTCTCTCGGTTGGATTTTGAGAATAATTTCTTGTGTAAAAACTCATTAAAGCTCCGTAGTTACCCGAAACATTCCCGGTTGCAACTAATGAAGCCATATTGGGGAAACCGGCTTCTTCGCGGTAATGTATTAAAAATCCTGTGTAATCATTAACAGATGCCAATGCAGGGTTAAATGCGCCCGTGGTGCCTTTTACTCCCAAGGCTGCAAATGCACCAGCAACTGGGTTGACTTGGAGTCTTGTTGTTGCAGTTGTTGTTCCAATACCTACAGTGGTTCCATTATCAAAAATATTGGAGGAAACCAAAGCTGTTCCGTTCCATTTGGAAATATAGTTTGTGGTATTTGCGCCCACTTCTGGATCCAGTTCGGTAAATGATGTCAGATAACCAGCCAATGCATGATTACCCCATCCGTAAGCTGAGTTCCAGTTGGTGATGTTGCCGGCGGTGATACCGAACGAAGGACTTGCTGTCCAGAGGGGATCTGTTTCAGTATAAGAAGTCAGATAACCAGCCAATGCATGATTACCCCAACCGTAAGCTGAGTTCCAGTTGGTGATGTTTGTGTTAGTAATTCCAAACGAAGGACTAGCTGTCCAGAGAGGATCAGTTTCGGTGAAGCTGGTGAGATATCCTGCTGATGCATGATTACCCCAAGTGTAGGCTGTGTTCCAATTGCCGATCAGCGTGCCGGTAATCCCACTTGCAGCATGTGCACCAAACACCGGATCTGTTTCAGTAATACCTCCAGCGATGCTTTCTGCAGTTTTTGCATGCAGTGCATAAGGAACGCTTAACAGTTCACTAGTGCCGGAAATGGTATAGGTAGTTCCTCCCAAAGGATCAGTTTCTGCTTTCAGATAAAAAGGACCGATGGCCCAGTTGATGGTATCAAATCCTGTACCGCCGCCAAACTCAATTGAAACAAGCCCGTTTGTATTTGTTAAGGGCGTGAGTGTTTCGGAATACACCAGTGTGCCTGTGGGTGAGCCGCGCAGAATACTGATCTGCATTCCTACGGTTGTGTTTGTAATCAGCACATCGCTGCTGTTGCGAACGACCGCCTGATAGCTCATCTTTTCAGGCGCTTGCGCAAAGCTGAAACCAAAAGCGAACAGTGCAATTGCAATAAATAGTAGTCTTTTCATAGTTATTTGTTTTTAATGATTTTAAAGGTTTTGATTTCTTTCTGTTTGTCGAGTACTTTCAGAAAGTAGGTGGCTGTAGCCAGCCCGCTCATGTCGATTTTTGTGATACTGCTTTCAATGTTTTTACTTTCAATCAGACGTGCACTCACATCATAGAACTGATAACTCAGGCCCGTTGTGCTGCGGCCTGAAATCTGCAGGCTGATAAATTCGTTGGCCGGATTGGGAAAAACAGTAGCCATAAGATTTATATCCTGCGTTTCTTCCATGGCCACCACGATTGAAATTTCGTAGGGTTGCTGCACACCCTGTGCAACCGATCCGTTGGCTCCGACAGGTGTTGTGAACACAACCTGTCCTACCGAGTAGCTTGCTGATCCTCCGCTACCGGATGCATCTCCTCCGGAGGCATTCACCGACTGGTGCGTTTGTGCTTGCAAAGATGTAAGCCCAGCCACAAAAAGGAAAATGGGTAAAAGTGTAGATTTTAGAATTCTCATAGGTTTCGATTTAGATTTTCTTAAAGAAGCAAATTTAGACTTTAATCATTCCTCTTTTCATATAAAATACTTAATTTATCTAAGTATTAATACTAGGATATCTTTAGTGAAATACTTGGGTTCGGTTTTTTAAGAGATCAACCTTTTGTGAATGCCATTTTGTGTTGCTGCGCAACTTAGTTCTTGCGCGCGAAGGCTTTTTTAATTATCTTTGAACAGGTTCGTGTGTTGTATTATTTAATTACGAAAAACCAAAACAGAGTCAATGAAAAAAAGTCTGATTGCTTTTGTA
>JAZDMK010000088.1:0-9485 GCA_043800975.1 Bacteroidota bacterium
TTTAAGATTGTTTTGTAAAAATTCTTATCTTTGCAATGAAGAATTCCGACTTATGAAGAAAAAGATACTCTTCATTTCCTTAATCACTATTGCAGCTGCGATTATCAGTTGCCAGAACTGTCCCAATCCGGACTCTAATTATTCTATTACGAATCTGAAGATTATTCCCTATGAATTGAAAACAGTAGGGACGTACAGCGAATATGTGGCCGTTGATAGTTTGTTTGATGGAGTTAATTTTTTAATTGAGCCTGTCACCGAAGATGTTGCTATGAATGCAGCTCCCAGTTTTCAGTTGTTCCCGTCAGCTATGGCGGCTTGCGCTACGGAAGGTAATTGCGAGAACCAGATAAATCCCGACAGTTCATCTATCATTTTTGATCGCGATCTTTTCTTCAATCCCTTGTCATATCCGGCATATGCGGATGATACCATTTTCGCAGGAACCAATCTGCTGAAAGATCCACGTATTAATATCGCTACTGATGTTAGCCCTTTCCCTACAAAATTCCGCAAAGGAAAATATGAAGTGAAAATTGATCATCACAATATTATTTTCCCAACCCAACGCTACAATGTCACATTCCGTTTTGTGACAACTAAAAAAACTGTACTACTTGAAACAGTAAGCGTTTTTATTTGCGTTAATTAGTTTTTCTGATTAACATCATATTCTTTCCTATAATGAGACTTGGCTTGATAGCATCCTAGCTCAATTGGGAATAAACATGATGTAATAAAAAAACCGCTTATCTAAAGCGGTTTTTTCATTGTCTATTTGCCTGCCTTCTTTTCTTTCTTGGCGGCTCTTTTTTCTTTCAGGCTTTTGGTGGCCTTTTTTTTGTCTTCTTTCTGGACTGATTTTTCTTTTGTCATAGCGTAATATGTTTTGGTTCGAACAATGCAAAATTAAGATCAAAATTATTTTTAAATGTTCATAAGGGCAGTTTTTTATTAACAACAAAGTGGTAATAAAAGTGAACTATTCCTGAAACTGTTTCAGCGTAGTTGCAGCCTGCATTCGCACACCTTTATCAGTATGCTGAAGTGTGCAACATTCGGTCAATACATCATGAGTAAAATAAAGAGAATAATTTTTCTTCGCGAATTCATCCAGATACTTTTCTTTTTCATCCATCGAAACCAACGGTTGAATATCATAAGCGGGGACCCATGGCAACGGAATATGCAGGGAGGAAGGAATGAAATCCCCTGTGCAAACCAGTGTTTTTTCATTGAATTTGATCAATGCGATCAGATGACCAATGCTGTGCCCATTTGTAATTCTTAATTCCACCTCAGGTGAAATACTTTGGTCTTGTTCAATCTTTTGAAGTGTCCCCGCATCATTCAATGCAGCAAAATTTTCAGCAAAGTATGAAGCACGTTCCCTTGCGTTAGGATGTATTGCATTTTCAAATTGTGATAGCGAAGTCCAGTGAACTGCATTTCTAAAAACAGGAAAACATTTTCCGTTTTCATCTTTATTGAGCGCCCCGCCACAATGGTCGACATGCAAATGTGAAAATAGTACATCCGTTACCTGATCGGGATGATAGCCTTCAGCAATCAAGGCATCGGTAATACTTCTTTTATTACTTATTTGAAAGTTTGCAAGGTATTTTTCATCCGGTTTGGACCCGAATCCAGTGTCGAGTAAATACTTTCTGTCACCGGCATCAATCAGAAGATTCCGGTTGACAATGGTGATCATATTGTTTTCATCGGGAGGCCAGTTTTTTGCCCAGAGCGATTTGGGAACCACTCCAAAACAGGCACCTCCGTCTACTTTCCAGTATTCCGTTATAATTGGAATCAGTTTCATACAATGAATTTGATTCAAATGTACAAAAACAATTATTCTGTCATTTTGAAAAATGTACTTAAGTTCAATGTTTCAAATTGACTATTATAAGTAACCACGAGCTTCAGCCCGTGGTATAGAAACACAATACATCCGGACTTTAGTCCTGATTTATTTCATAATTGAAAAAAGCGTATTTTTATTTCTCCATCCAGAACTTAAAACTATGAAGAGATTACTTGTCATACCGTTGCTGTTTCTTTTTTCATTTGCTTATTCACAAACTGAAACCTATGAAGAGTTTGCCGATTCGCTGAGTGATTGGGTGATAGCAAGGGTTGAAAATGCAGCTAAAGGTAAGCCCGAAATGGTTGAAATGCCCTTTGTAGCCCGTTGCTGGGGCTGGGGCTGCATGTGTCCGGATTATTATATCGGTGTCAGTGTGGGAGTACTCGACGGAAAATGGGTGTTTCCGAAAGCTCCGAAAGGTTTCCCCAAATCTGATTCGCTGGGATATAGTATGATTGTCACCGGTTATTTTACCGGGAAATGGAAAGATATTGATCTGAGGAACGAGGAAAAGGAGCCAGCCGAATGGCTGTATCACATGCCCGTCTTTAAAGTACTCACCTGGCGCGAAAATACAGTAAGCTATGAAGTGCCACCTCCGAAAGTAACCGGGAAGGCGAAAAAGTAACGACAATAAATCTTAGAATTGAATTTTAATGTCTTTTAAAATAATTGAAGTTGTTAAAAAGGCTGTTTGTTAATTTTAATAATCGCATTTAAAACAAAGAGACTCCTTTCGTACTTTTGTTTTTTAGCAATAATAATATCATGAGAATTCACCTGACAGCCATTGGTGGTGCAGTGATGCACAATCTTGCACTTGCCTTACACAAACAGGGACACATTGTCAGTGGCTCGGATGATGAAATATTTGATCCTGCCAAATCACGTCTCGAAAAAGCAGGTTTGCTTCCCAAAGAATTTGGCTGGGATGAAAAAAGAATTACTGATGATCTCGATCTGGTTATCATCGGAATGCATGCCCGTCAGGATAATCCTGAAATTGCAAAAGCAAAAGAGAAAAATATTCCGCTCTGTTCTTTTCCTGAATATTTATACAAACATGCAGCTGAAAAGGGCAGGGTAGTAGTGGCCGGAAGCCACGGGAAAACAACTATTACATCAATGATACTGCAAATGCTTCGTTCTGCCGGCCGGCGTTTTGATTATATGGTCGGTTCTGAACTGGAAGGATTTGATTTGATGGTGGGTTTAACGGATGAAGCTACAGTTATGGTTTTTGAAGGGGATGAGTATCTTTCTTCTCCACTTGATCTTCGCCCGAAGTTCTGGCACTACAAACCACATATCGCCATCATCAGTGGGATTGCATGGGATCACATCAATGTATTTCCAACCTTTGATGTTTATGTCGATGCGTTCCGGAAGTTTATTGACAGCATAGAACTGAATGGCGTATTGGTATATAATGAAGAAGATGAAATTTTAAAGAAACTTGCACTGGAATCGCGGGCAGACATTCACAAAATTCCATACCATACACCGGAATACAAAATTGAAGACGGGAAAATTTTCTGGAAAACAAACAATGAAATGATTCCACTGAATGTGCCCGGCCGTCACAATGTTCAGAATATGGAAGGAGCCATGCAGGTTTGTCTTGCCATGGGAATTGAAACAGATGATATTCTCAGGGCAGCAACAACATTTAAAGGCGCAGCACGCCGATTGGAACTGATGGAGAAGAACGAAAGATCGATTGTATATCGTGATTTTGCGCACGCACCTTCCAAGTTAAAAGCGACGGTCAGCTCTGTGAAGGAAATGTATCCTGATAAAAAAGTGGTGGCTGTGATGGAACTGCATACCTTCAGCAGCTTAAATCAAAAATTTCTGGATCATTACAAAGACACTATGAAAGATGCTGATGTTGCTATCGTATATTTTAATCCTCATACAATTGAACATAAAAAGCTTCTGCCTGTTTCTGTTGAACAGGTGAAAACTGCATTTGATAAAAATGATATTCTGGTTTTAACCGATTCGCAAATCCTTCGCGATACCTTATTGAATATGGATAACAGTAATGCTGTTTTTCTTTTGATGAGTTCAGGAAATTTCGACGGCATTGATTTTAAAACTTTTTCATCTCAGTTGATTCAATAAAAAATTGAATAGAAAAACGATTATATTATTTCTGCTTTTCATTCCTGTGATTTGTTTTTCACAGAAAAAGCCAGCGGATTCTCTCAGAGAGAAGGAACCGGAATATGATACGTCATACATCACAACTTATCCAGATGATCTGATGTTTGGGCTTTTTGGTTCGAATTATTATTCCAATTTTAGTTTGCATGACAATGTGAAAAATCAAACAGTGACCTATGCCCCGAATTCAAATTTTAATTTAGGATTTAATACATCCTGGAGGTGGCTTGGACTCTCCATGGCTTTTGATTTTCGTTTCATGAATCACGATGAAGATGTCTATGGAGAGAGTTATAAATTTGATCTATCCTCAACTTGGTTCTTTAGAAAATATATGCTGGATGCCGGCATTCAGTATAACCGCGGGTTTTATATGAAGAATGCGCCAACACTTTTTGCACCCTGGACTGCCGGAACATCCTATCCACAGTACGATGACATGCATACGTTCAACATGGGAATTTCTGCCTGCTATGTTGTGAACTATCCGAAATATTCTTTGCGTGCTTCATTCTCTCAATCGGAGATTATGAAGAAAAGCAGTGGTTCGTGGCTGGCTAATATTTATTATAATTTATTTGCAACTGCAGCATATCAGGGAATAGTTCCAGATACCATCAAGCCACTTTTTGATAAAAACTCATACATTTACACAGCATGGGTTTCCAATCTGGGTGCGGGAATCGGTTATGCACATACGTTTGTGAAAGATAAATGGTATTTCACATTTGCTCTTGTACCAGGCCTTTCCGTACAAAAATACCAGGCGCAGGGTGATTCCATCTTTTTTCTAAAATCAAATTTGTCACTAAGAATGCAGTCGCGTTTTAGCTTTGGATACAATGCAGACAGATGGTATTATGGAATTTCTACATTCAAGGAAAGCTATGCATTTCAAAGCACAGCTTCATCTTCACTGGCCTATAAAAACGGATATGTCCGTCTTTTTGTAGGAAGAAGATTTAAAGTAAAAGGAAAGAAAATTCTGTAATCAGGATTTTTTCAATTGATTGAAAAGATCATCCAGACCTTCCTCGATGTGGTGCACCTGACGTTTCACTTTTTGAATAAATTCGCCGATCTGATGCACATCACGGTTCCAGTAAGATTCGTTTAACCTCCCCAGTTCATTATTATTGTTTTCAATGTCATACATGATAAAAACATTTTCCATTGCTGAGGTATAAACCAGAATTTTGTATTTGCCAACAACAGAACAGAAAGATTCGTAGGTTATTCCTGAATTATCAGTTTCCCAGTTCAGTTTTTTCTGATTGGTTAAATCTTTTACGGTTTCAAGTATCTGAGTGATTTTGTCTGTATCCATGTTACGGGATTTTTGAGAATAAAACGGAATGCTCTGAGTTGATCCTGCAAAGATACGTAGACGGTTTGAGGAAATCAACCGGAAAAGTGCAACTTTTTCCGCAAAAGGGAAACGCTTGTGAAAATAAAACGTGACCGCCAATATCGACGATTTCAAGGCGTCGAATGTTTTCTGAACCTTCTATATGAAGCCAGTCTTGCACGGGGTTCGGGCAAATGGTGAATTGAGGTTTCTTTTTCAGCGTTTCTGCGTCCATGAAGTTGCCCAGATTGACCACCCGGCTGATGCTGATGGGAGTAGTTCCGTTATTGATATAGGCATCAACATAAATAATATACTGTCCAGGAGTCAGACCATTCGTGTTCCAAGCCGCAAAATCGTTGTCTGTTATTTCCTGAGTTAGAAAATCTGCAATCAGAGTTCTTGCATTGGGTGTTGCGATCGGGGCATAATACACATCATACCTGTTCATGAAATAACTGTTGTAAGGACCGTTCAGTGTGCGCACTGTACCGCTGAGCATTACGATGTCATTGACAGATGCATGGCTTAGTGTATCAATAAAAATTTCAAGCACAAAAGAAGTGTCTGCCACTACCATCGGCATGTTGTAGGTACTGTTGGCAATCAGCGCCAGCGTGCTATTGACGAATGTAGTGCTGAGTTGGTAATTGATATTGCTTTCTGCAAAAATGGTTGTGTTTGTTGATTCTGAAAGAAGTTGAGCATTAATCTGAGAATTCAAAATGTCAATTTCTCCGTCTTCGGTTCCTATGTATCCGCCACTTCCGTCGCAGGTGCTTGCCATTACTGTCATGTGGCCGTCTTTAAATGCAATCGCTTCACCAAATAATGAAAAATAGATGGATATATGCGCAGTGTCGAATGCATAAAAATTCCAGGTTGCTATCTCTGAATTGTTCAAGTGTAGATATCTGTCTGAAAACCCAAAGGTATTATTCGAGTAAAACTGATTGTTATAAAAGCCTGTTAATGTATCCGCAAAATTCCCTGTGAAGATGAGTCCGCAGGTTCGCAGCGAAGAATTGTTGATCGTTACATTAGAATTCTTTTCGGGAAAAATTCCCCACTTCACCTGTGTAGTGCTGTCAATAGTTACATTATAGGGAATGCCTGATAATCCCGAAATCGTATTGTTGAAAACAAATCCGTTTACAAAATTTCCCATCGGGAACGTTGCCTGCATAGGAGTGCTGTTCTGAAAATAAAACCAGAGTATAAACCCATTTGAATTTTTGATTGTGATGTTGCATGTATCACTCACAAGAAATTCCCAGGCGTTTTGTGTGTGATCTACATCCAATATGGAATGCCCTGTCATGCTGATCGTATTCGATTGAAGAAAATTAGCATGATGGAGAATGTAGGAAGCATGGTTGTCGAAAAAACCGGTAAGTGTTCCGTTTCCGAACGAAAGGGTAGAGCCTGAAAAAGAAACAGTCGCTGTATCAAGTCCCATCAGGCCCCACTGATAGCGGTACTGCATAGGCATGATAAAACTGGAAGTGTCAACATTCAACTGACTGTGGTTGATGAAATACATATTTCCTGCAACAGAAAGTGTGCAGTGCTTGGCAACTATTTGTCCGCCATTGATGCAAACAACGGTACCTTGCTGTGTAAATGTAACGGCACTGTCGATGACAAGTTTCCCATTGTTCATTACGAGAATGTCACCGGTATTTGAGCTGTTGCTGCTGATGTGGTATACTTCATTAGGATCAGTGTAGCCCACGATGAGCGTATATGCATCGGTGCTTTTTAATTCAGGATGTTGCGTGTTTTTTCCGAAGCCAAAACTGCCGTGACGGGTTCCTGGCTCCTGTGAAAAAGAAAGTAAGGACGCGAAAAGGATAATTGTGATCGTAATTAGTTTTTTCATAGTGATAATAGTTTGTATTTTCTCTAATACACACAAATTACATTTTACCCTGAAGCGCTTTTCTGACACTTCCGCTTTCAAGTAGAATTTTTTTTGCTTCTTCTGGTGAAATCTTGAGGAATTCACACAACATCTGTGTACCTCGTTCAATCAGTTTATTGTTCGAGAGCTGCATATCCACCATGCGGTTGCCCATCACGTGGCCCAGGCGTATCATGGTTGCTGTGGAGATCATATTCAAAATCATTTTTTGTGCAGTGCCTGCTTTCATGCGTGTGCTGCCCGAAATAATTTCCTCTCCCGTGTCAGCAACAACCGGGAAGTCCACTTCTTTTTGAAGTAGTCCCGATGGATTGCAGGTGATGCATCCGGTAGTAATTTTTTTGCGATGGCATCGCTGCACAGCACCGATTACATAAGGCGCATTACCTGATGCAGAAATTCCAATCACAAAATCATTCTTGTTGATTTTAAAATTCTGTAAATCTTTCCATCCTTGTTCAAAATCATCTTCGGCGTGTTCAACCGCTTTACGTATAGCGCTGTCACCACCAGCAATAATGCCGATCACTTTATCACTGACACCGAATGTGGGAGGTATTTCAGAAGCGTCTATAATGCCGAGTCTTCCGCTGGTGCCGGCTCCCAAATAAAATAGCCGCCCATTTTCTTTCATTTTTGGTACAAGAACATCTACTAACTTGATAATATCAGGCAGACATTTTCCAACGCTCACACGCACCGACTGATCGGCTTTGTGTATCAGTGTGAGAAGGGATTCAGTATTGAGTTGTTCGAGTTGTTTCATGAAGTATGATTGTAAATTTCAACCAGTCTGTCTACAGCATACAATGGAAAAACCTCAATGTTATTGTATGTAGAGAAGTTTTCCAAAGATATTCGTATTCCTTTTGATATTTTTTTGCTTTCAAGAAATGAATAAAGGCTTTGCATTTTTCCTTGTGTACCGGATTTAACTTCAACGGGAAGTATTCTATTTTGAAACTCAAGAACGTAATCCACTTCCGCATTGCTGCCGCGCTTTTCACGATGCCAGTAATATAGCTCAGGCTTAACGGAAGTAAATAGATTTTTTATCAATTCATTTCCTACAAACTGTTCAGCAATATTTCCTTTATTTATTTCATTCAGATTGTCGGCTATCAGAAAATCAGCAATACCAAGTTTTAAAGAGCGTTGAAAAATTCCATTGTCAAAAAAAAGCAATTTGAAATTTTTGTGATTTTTTCCTGCTGCTAAAGGCAAGCCATTTGCCGAGCTGTGAAATACTTTGTAGCATAAGCCTGCCATAATAAGCATTTCAAGCGCATCAGCCTTTTGCTCTTGATTGCCAAGTCCCGATGATTTGGCAATATTGAATTTATTTCCCGACTGCATCATCACGGAATGAAATACATCTTTTAAGCGCAATGTATTAATTCTTGTTTTGTATTTCGCAAAATCATCTTCGAGTGAAGTAATGATATCATCGAGTATTCTTTGTGTTTTCAGAAGGTCTTCGGTGTCAATATATGTTTTTACTACTTCAGGCATTCCTCCAATAACCATAAATTTTTTCAGCCATTCGTTCAGTGTTGTATGAAAAGCTTCATCAACCGGGTGTTTGGGCGATGCCTTTTCTTTCATTTCAAGAAGGCCTTTTTGATTGGCAGCAATCAGAAATTCCTGAAAAGACATAGGATACATAAACAGCGATCTTATTCTGCCCACACCAAATGAAGGAATTTGCTGTAATGCAAATTCAAGCAATGAGCCTGCAGCCACAACATGTAGCCCCGGGCGTTTTTCATGAAAATATCTCAGCGATTGTATAGCCGGTATACAAGATTGAATCTCATCAAAGAAAATAAGGGTATCACGATCTTTTATTGGAATATTATAATATGCTGAAAGCTTGATGCAGATCTGATCAGGATTCAGATCACCTTCAAAAAAAGTTTTTACTTCGGACTCCGCTTCAAAGTTAACTTCAAGATAATTCTTGAATTTGCCCCCCAATTGTCGAACAACATATGTCTTTCCAACCTGACGGGCACCTCTCAGCAAAAGAACCTTCCTTTTTGAATCACTCCTCCATTTTAATAAAGTATTGAAAATCAGCCTATCCATAATTAAATGTTAAAATATCAAGGCAAAGATAGCTCAAAAATGTTAAAATGTCAAGGCAAACATTAGTGAAAAATGTTAAAATG
>JAZDMK010000234.1:0-2737 GCA_043800975.1 Bacteroidota bacterium
AGCCAGATAAAAAATCTCCACCACGTAACCCAAGGCAAACCCAGCATCAAATAACCGCATGATAGAATTCCAAGGATCGGTATCCATGGCACAAACGGTGTGCGGAACGCGCGTGGTCTGTTTGGTTCGCGATATCTGAGAATGATAACACCAATACAAACCAAGACAAAGGCGAATAAAGTTCCTATGTTCGTCAGTTCAACTATTTCATTGATGTTGGCAAATGCTGAAATGAGCGCAACAACAACACCTGTCCAGATGGTTGTAACATGCGGTGTTTGATATTTAGGATGTACCTTTGCAAAATATTTTGGAAGCAAACCATCGCGCGACATAGAGAAAAATATTCTCGGCTGTCCCATCTGAAATACCAAGAGAACCGCCGTCATTGATATCACTGCGCCCAGAGCAACAATGCCTGCAGAGATATCTGCGCCTACATAAGCAAAAGCCGCGGCCAACGGATCGGCAACACCGAGCTTATCCCATGGAACCATTCCTGTTAGAACGCCTGCAACCAAAATATATATTAAAGTGCTGACAATAAGCGAACCGAATATTCCAATCGGTAAATCGCGTGAGGGTCGCTTACATTCTTCAGCCACAGTTGAAATGGCATCAAATCCGATGTATGCAAAGAATATCAAACTCGCACCAACCCATACACCCGAAAAACCGTTCGGCATAAATGGCGACCAATTTTCGGGCTTTACAAATTTCCATCCCGAATAAATAAAGAAGAACAGAATCCCTAATTTAATAACAACCATAATAGTATTTGCTCTTGCCGACTCTTTAATTCCTATTACCAAGAGCCAGGTAATAAGCATGACTATTCCAACGCCTAAAAAGTTAAAGATTATCGGAATACCAAATACGGTGGGATGATTTATCCATGCATTATAAAATAACGCAATTGAAGAATCGACTTGTCCCCCGGCTTGAACTACCGCACCTGCCGCCTGTACTGCCGAACGATAATCGACCGCAAGCCATGCGGGTATGTGCCAACCCAAACCCGCGCACAACTGATGAAAATATGCCGACCAAGCAATTGCAACTGCAACATTCCCAACTGCGTACTCGATTATTAAGTCCCAACCAATAATCCACGCGACTAATTCTCCGAGTGTAGCGTAAGAATATGTATAAGCGCTGCCCGAAATTGGAACTAGCGAGGCGAACTCAGCATAGCATAATCCACAAAATGCACATGCAACCGCTGTTAAAAAAAATGATAGGATGATCGCAGGACCTGCACCGGGCCTTAAGGCATCACCAGCAACAGCAGTTCCGACCGTCGCAAATATTCCTGATCCGATTATGGCACCGATGCCAAGCGCAATAAGGTCTACTGATCCTAACACCCTTTTCAGTTTATGTTCTGACCTTTCAGAATCCCGAAATATTCTGTCTAAACTTTTTGTTTGGAAAAGTTGTCGCAACATAAGATTGGCTATAAATTCAAATTGATTAAAAGATGAATTATGTTCGTCAACCTTCTGTATCTTGAGAAGCAGTCGTTAGAATCGCTTTCGACTCTTCAAGATTTTCCGGTAAGACAAATAATTTTACTCCCTCCGCTTGCTGTAACACTGGCATCATATGTCCTGTGTCTTCGTATTTTAAAAAAGATTCAATACCGGCGGCAGATAGGGTTGCCTGGGCAAGTTCAGCATCTATTTCATTTAAAAAGGTCTCTACAACAACATAACCTTCCATACAATCCTCATTGGAAAAATAGTACATTCAGTTTGTTGTAAAACGTACAGAAACTTTTAGAAAGAAGCAAAACAATCTAAACTAATCGTCCATAGTTGTTGTTGCTACTTCCTCCATCGTTGTAACACCTTGCTTCAAAAGCTCAAGTCCCGATTGTCTCAACGTCTGCATTCCTTGCTTGATCGCAAGCTGACGCAATGCCTCTTCGTTGATTGCCGAACCGGATTCTAAAATTAGTTGTCGAACTTCTTTAGTGAAGTAAAGGACTTCATGAATTGCAGTGCGCCCTTTATACCCTTTCAGACAATATAAACAGCCGACTGGTCTGTATACCTTTGCAATTGGAATTTCTTCTTCAGTGAAACCAAGTCTTTCTAATGTAACTTGCGGTATTTCTGTGTCAACCGCTTTACAACGTGGACATAGTTTCCTCAGAAGACGCTGTGCTACAATGATATTAATCGAGTATGCCAGTAGAAACGGCTCAATCCCCATTTTATAAAGACGTGCAATAACACTTGGAGCGTCGTTAGTATGTAATGTTGAGAATGTCAAGTGTCCCGTATTAGCGAGCTTGATTGCAAGATCGGCGGTTTGCTTATCGCGGATTTCTCCAACCATAACTATGTCAGGATCGTGCCTGAGAATAGCTCGAAGCGCTTCATCAAAATTCAATTTAGGATTCAGCTTCACTTGCCGCGCACCGTCAATAAAATATTCTACCGGGTCCTCAACTGTTATTATGTTAAATGCCGGATTCATTACTGCACGCAATGCCGCAAGTAGTGTAGTGCTCTTTCCGCTTCCGGTAGGACCTGTGAGTATGACGATACCGTAAGGTTTATCGATAGCTTTTCTGAACCGCTCTAATGCAGCCGGTTGAAAACCGATGTTTTCAACTGTGATGCTTGCTTCGGGATCACGAAGAACACGCAGAACAATAGATTCTAATTTTACTTTAAGCTCTTTTCCAATAAGAGGAATAATTGATACTCTAAAACGAATAATCTTATTG